>NZ_JBQKJP010000057.1:0-15587 GCF_052117205.1 Candidatus Agathobaculum pullicola
CCTGGCGGCTTGAATCGGTATGCCTTCTGCGAGAATTCTAAACACAAACCGTTCTGCTAAAAGCTATGTGCTGGTAGGACGGTTCTTTTTGCCTTATTATGCGGTGTTGCCTTAAGTCCTCTTGTTACCTTTAATATTACAACTTTCGATTTTTCTTATTTTTTCATTTTTCTCTTGACATCAACTGTATCTCGTGGTATAGTATATAAGCACTTCAGATGAAGTCCTATATCGCGGGGTAGAGCAGTTGGTAGCTCGTCGGGCTCATAACCCGGAGGTCGTTGGTTCAAGTCCAGCCCCCGCAACCACATTGTGCGACCAAAAAAGATATCGCACCGAAAAAGCCCGGAACCATGCGGTTTCCGGGCTTTTTTCGTGTCCAAATTTTACTGCACAAGAAAAAGATATCATCCGGCCTTTCCCCTATGGGGTGAGGACTTGAACTAAATCCCGGCGCTTTTCAGCCCGCTTTCGAGGTGAAAATACGGAAATAATTCGTGTTCTCCAAAAAATATTTTGTTAATTTTTTGTGAACGAAGTGGATTGTACCAAAATGTAGTACAATCCACTTCGTTCTGAAGTTCTGTGGCCGTCACCTATATTCAGGTGGCGGCTTTTTTTATTTGCGCGGGCGTATAAATTGAAATGACTGGAGGTCTTTCTGATGGAGCATCACAACAAGATGGATAGAGAACAATTTTACCGAGAACTTTGCACGGTGCTTGGCCGGGAAGGCTTCACCACGCAGCCGGAGCAGGATGATCTTCTCCCGGTGGAATGGGATGGTCTCCCCCTCTGCCGGATCACAGAGGGCGGAGGGGTTCGCTACTGGCAGGAGGATGTGGCAACGGCGGAACGGGAACGAGCCTGTGAGCGAGTCACTGATCTGGCCTGCACAGTGCGGGAGTACATGACGCTGCTGGAACAGGCTCCGCCCCTGCAGGCCCAAAGCCTGACCGGCGACTACCGCCTGCTGGCCGACTTCAACGGCACAGTGCTGGCTGCCCACCCCACCCGGCTTGGCGTCCATTTCGTCACATGGGACTGGAGCTGTGACCGCACAGGTCTCAACCAAGGCCATTACTTTCAGGATAACTATACGGGAGCCAAGCAGGACTTCGCCATCCGTGCCGGTCTCGTCTCCAAACAGCTGATTTTTAACGAAGCACAGCTCACCGAAATCTATCGATGCTGCACCGACACACTGGATGCCGGAGTTGATTTGACTGTCGACCAGGAACAATGCATTAAAAGTGTTCAGGAACAGATCCTACGTGGAATGCCCAACATCCTGGAGCGCATGCGAGAGCAGGAGCAGCACTCCTTGGATTCTCAAAGCCAGGAACTGACCATGTAATACACCGAGCGCCGGAGTTTTAGAAATAAGACTCCGGCGCTTTTTTATTTCACCGAAAGGAGCACACCACCCATGACGCGCTACTTCATGAGAGATACCCCCTTATACCAGATGGAGCAGATGATGATGACCCCGCCCCATTTCAAGCCCAGAGGTCACGGCCTACGCCGACCTACATTTCACTATCAGTCTGAAGATGTCGATTGCCAGTACTGCACAAACTACTCAAAGGAAAATCCCTGCCCGCTGTGTGAATGCACTTGCCTGGGGGAACGAATCGAGACCGGGTCGCTCAGCCTTGCGAAAGTAATTGAGGACTGCCTCCGTGGCAAGCTGAGAATGAGGCTTTGGAAACGGTTGGCACAGGAGATCTACCCATATCCTCTGCAAGCCTTCCATTCTGACGAACACCGTAGCCGTTGGATGCACTGGCGAACACGTTGCCGCCGATTGTCGCAGCGCAACCAGGCCGCACTGTTTCTCCTGACAGCCTACGACGATATCTGGCGCAGGATGATCTGGAAGTTTGATGCCTGCGGATTTGATTTCCAGTCCCTCCGGCTGGCCGGCATCCAGCCGGAGCTTTACAGCGTTTATCAGGCGGCCAAAGCCATTTCCACCGGCAGCCAAAACATTACCATTGCCGATCTCGCATCCCCCGAATTGGTCACAGATGAGGCGTTCCACCTGATTATCTGCGCTCTGCTTCTGGCCAAGTACGGTGATGCGATTTTGAATTTTGAGAAAAAGAAAGGTGATGCAAATTGATCATGAAAGCAGTTCTGAGCAACGCCGACCACCCGGAATATGGTGTTGCGACGATCCCCCTGCCCATTCCCAGAAATCAATACGACCACTGCGTTGCGCTGTTGGAGTCACTGGAAATCGGCCATGTATCGGATGCCGACTGCCATGTGGACGCACTCGACAGCGCCTGGCCTGTGCTGTATCGGCTGGAAGGTGCCAGGGTCAATCTGGACGAGCTGGACTATCTGGCTAAGCGGCTGGACAGCTTTGATGTGGGCGAGTTTTCGCAATTTCAGGCCATGGCCGAAAAACTGCAGCTCACCAGCATGAAGGATCTCATCAACCTGACCTTTTGCTGCCAGCAGGCAACGGTGATCACGGACTTCACAAATTTGAAAGAGGTTGGCCGTGATCACTACATGAACATCCATGGCGGGTGTGCCAGCATGGAGGAACTGGAGCAGTTGGACGGAGAGGAAACCGCCATCTTGCTGATTGAGGGCAACGAGGGAACCATCACCCGCTACGGTGTGGTCTATGACAACGGTATGCAGCTCTCGCAGCTCTACGATGGAAAGCACCTGCCCTGCTATCACTATGAGGCCGATCTGACCGCTATCGGAATATCTTCCCGACAGGAACCGGAGAACACCCAAAATGTCACCTGGATATACCTCCCTGCCTCCAAAGGCCAGATTGAACGCGCCATGCAGCGCAGCGGCATTGCGCCTGAGAATAGGTGTCTTTGGATGAGTGAAAGCTCATTTCCCGAGGAAGTGGATGTGGTACTGGACTTCCGGTGCGAAAACATACACGAGCTCAATGAGCTGGCGCTGGTCATGGACAAGCTTTCATATGACGCCCGTGAGAAGCTGGGGGCCGCAGTCAGCATGGCCAAGCCGGAGTGCGCCGGTCAGATCCGGCATCTGGCGGAAAACCTGGATCTCTTTGCATTTGCCCCCGGCGCACATACCCCTGCGGAATACGGAAAATACATGATCCAGAAATCCGGTCATTTTGAGTATGACCCCAATCTGGACGAGTTCTATGACTACGAGCGGTATGGCCTGCAGCACATGGATCAGGAGTCCGGCGTGTTTACTGACCGCGGCTATATCGCCTACCAGGGTGCGCTGAGTCTGGAGGAACTGATGGCGGATGACCCGGCAGAAGCCTATCAGCGGGAACAGGACTTTCAGATAGGGGGAATGGCATGATCCAACTCTTCATGAAACGAAGCGGCAGTCCGGCCATTGTCCCGCTCCATTTTCCCGCATCGCATGACGCTATGACAGAAGCGGTCAGCCGGCTTGATGAGGCCAGCAGAACGGGCAAAACAGAGATCGTCGAGATCAAAAGCGTGATCGCTAATCTGCCGTCGTACCTCAGCGGGCTTGACCCCGATTCCAGAACGCAGCTTGCACAGCTGAATCAGCTTTCCAGCATCATTGCCAAAATGGACTCCCGTGAACGGAACATCTATGCCGGCGCATTGGATGGCAGCAGCATCAATGACCTGAGTGATATGATTCGTGTGGCGGAACAGGTGCCGGACTACATCCTCATTCCCAATGTCAATTCAGATGTGACACTTGGCCGTTATGTCGCTGTTGCAGGCCAGATTCAGGGCGATCCCAGATTCCCTGAAGCCGCCTGGCCCTACCTGGACTTTGCGAAGATCGGCGCAGAATACTATGCCGACCATGGCGGCGCCTATACCCATGCAGGCTATGTGCTCCGCAAGCAGGATGATGCGCTTGTCAGAGAGAAAAAGTCGAAGGTCCAGCTCGACCTCTCCTCCGCTAAGGCGCAAGCGATCGTCTGCCTTCCGGCAACGAAAGAGGAATTGGAGCGAGTAAAAAGAACACTGGGCATCGATTGTTTTGCCGAGGCAGCAATCACCAGAGTGTCGTTTTCTGTTCCCTATATGGACGAGCATATTCCCACTACAGGGGTCTGCGTGGAAGACGCAAACGAATTGGCCTGGGCCATTGAGGGGATGCAGTGTGACGATGGTGAGCTGCTGAAATATCTGTCGGTTCTTTCTGTGGAACAGCCAGGGACCATGCAGGAGGCGCTCCGCTATGCCATGAATCTGGACGACTACGAGCGCATCCCGGAGGACGCCTATGAATACGGGCAAACGGTCCTTCGGCGCATCGGTGCCGATGATGAACTGATCGATACCATCGACGGGTATATGGATTTCGAGAAGCTGGGCGAGGACGCCATGGTGGAGGACGGAGTCCGGCGCACGGAATTTGGCCTGATTCGCCGGTGCAGCAGCCCCTTTGCTGAGGAAACGCAGGCGATGGAGATGGAAGGGCTTTCCTGATGCCCCACGAAACCGAACTGCTCTGCGTAAAGCTGGCGGCGTATTCTCTCCTCGATATGCAGGTGACCTGAACAACACGATCCAATGATTGGGAGGAATGTGAATGAAGAAGAAAATAATGATCACAATAGCATCTATGGCGGCACTGGGAGCCGCTGTCGCCGGGTATCTCCACTTTTCCGGCAAGATGCCTTTTGGCCATAGCCATTTCCGCTGAGCTGTGGTATGTTGTGTAGCTATACCAAGGGGAAAGAGGTGAAATAATGAGCGTCAATGCGATGACTGAGGAGTATGAGCATATCGAGCTGTTTGGGAAGCCTGCCCTGTTCACCAATGCGCGAGTAGACACCCACACTGTGCCGGACGGTTGGCATGTATATGATCTGCGAGGCAGTGACAATGATCCGGGCTCACCCTGTACGCTGGAAATTCTGGTTGTGGTTAATCACGCTGGTTCTATCGTTGTGCCGGAACCGATTTCCTTTCCGGATAATCAGGACTACCGTGAGATTGGTGATGCGCTGGATTTTCTCGGCGATGAGATCACACTCACGGAATTTTGCAAACAGTATGGGTTGAAGACTCCACCCAAATATAAACTCAGGCCCGCTTCCCGTGAGGAGGCGGGCCTGTTCTATTCTCAGGTGGAAGAAGAACGGGACCTTCAGGCCGGTACAGTGGGCCATGTGCGGATGGATTTCGGTTCTTCCGGAAAAGGATTTCACCATTCCTGGTGGCCCCATAACGAAGACCAATTCAACACCGGGGAATTTAAGGATGACCTTCAGGAAGTGGTGGACACCCTTCGAGCCGATGGCCCGTTGAAGGACCTGGCATCGATGAGAGCCTACTGCTATCGGAACGGCGGGGCCATCACCGAGGACGGCCGGAGTTATGGCTACATCGCAGAAACGGAGCATTACCGCTACTGCCTGCGCTGCACCCCGTTTCCCGGCGACTACCAGGGGTATCTCTACTGCTATGACCTGCGTCAGCAGCAGATGGCCCAGCAGAACAGGGCCGTGGGGCGTGCGACCTTTGCCAATGGGGAACAGCGGGAGTATCACGATCCCCAAACCTATCTGGCTGCCATCCGGCAGGAACTGCCGTATCGGGATGTGACGGGTTTCCGGTATGAGACTCTGACGGATGACCCGGCTGTCCGCAAACAGGTGGATGACATCCTCTTCGACCTTTATGGCGAAGAAAATCCCCATTCTCTTGCGGACTATGAAAACAATCCCGGCCAAAATATGAATATGGGAGGAATGTAAATGTCAGCACCAAAAGAATGGCTGGACTTCCTGCGGGAACAGTTCCCCGCAGGTTCGAGGATCAAGCTCAGAGAGATGAAAGACCCGTATGCCCCGCTGGAGCCGGGCAGCACAGGGACTCTGGACTACATCGACGATGCTGGGCAGTTCCACATGAAGTGGGACAACGGCAGAACCCTGGCGCTGATCATCGGTGAGGACAGCTTCACCGTTCTGCCGCCCGAGCCCACCACCCTGAAGCTGTATATGCCCCTGACCGCCGATCTCTACACCCGCAACGAGTATGGGGAGATGGAGGACGACAGCACCCCGCTGGACGGAAGGCTGCTGCGGTGCTATGAGGGCGAGATCCTCAGAGCCCTGATCAACAACCGGATGCCGGAAGAAGCCGAGAGCGGCATCATGCACTGGTATGGCAAGGATGACAGCGTCAACCAGAAGGTCAAATCCGCCGTGTTCACCGTCGAGGAGCGGAACGGCCGGCTATGGGGCGTGGCTGAGTGCCGGGTGGTCGGCGCCCTCACCCCGGAAGATCTGACCACCCTGAAGGAGTACGTCTCCGGCCAGGCCTCGGATGGCTGGGGCGAGGGTTTCGAACAGCGGGAGATCTGCGTCGGCGACGACGAGCTGTATGTCCACCTGTGGAGCATGGAGGACAATTGGGACATCCGAACCGAGGCGGAGCAGTTCGCGCCCAGAGTGGCAGACGGCCTGCCGGAGATGTGCTTCTCCACCCTCAGGTCCACCGGCGATCTCATCTGCATCCGCCGGGGCGAGACCGGCTACTACCCCTCCGATTGGGACACCGGCGACAAGGAGAAAAATGTGGAGCTGGCGGACGAGCTGAACGAAAAACTGGGAGTCAGCCCCATTCAGCGGCAGGCCATGGAGGTGGGCAGTATGTGCGGCTGGGATGCCCCCGGCGCTGACCCCGCCAAGTACCAGGAAGACTATGTACAAACCGGGGCCCCCGCCGAAGCCCGGCACAGCGGGTTCGGTGGGGAGAGGAGTTCCGGCAAAATGAGTGAGCCTTGTCCCCCGGACGAGGCGAATGATATGGAGCATGGAACGACGATGGGAGGGATGACCCTTGGATAAAGTGTTTCGTGTGGAGCTGTTCGGGGAGAAGACGAACCGGTGGTGCGAGCTGGAGCTTCCGGCTACCTACTACGGCCTTCTGGATGCGCTGGACAAGCTTCAGATGACGCTGGGCGAAAAGCCGAGATGGGAATTCCTCGAACACCATGGCTTTGTCTTCCTGCAAGACCATTTGGCCCATGAATGCGATCTCTATCAGCTTAACGCTTTGGCAACCTGTCTGGGACAGATGAACGGCAGAGAAAAGACTGCCTTTGAAGGGCTGTTCAACATGGAGGTGGCCAAAAAGTACGGCCCCATCAGTGTTGCCACCATGATCGATCTGGCCTACAGCACAGACTGCTGCCACGTGGTCAACGCCTCAACGGATGAGCAGCTGGGCAGATTCTACGCCGAGAATGATTTCATCCCCGCACTTGACAAAGTCCCCGACCCCATCTTCGAGTACCTGGACTTTGAGAAGCTCGGCAGAAACGCCCGATTTGAGGAGGGCGGCGTCTTTGCAAACGGTGGTTATGTCACGCAGCACAACGAGCTGAAGCAGGTATATGACAGCCTGGCCTTGATCCCCGAAGCGCCGGAATATGGCATCCGCCTGACGGTCGGCAAGTGTCCCTCCCACTCCGATGAGCAGCCGGACAACAGGATGTGCCTGGATCTGCCCGCTACGCAGGAACGGCTGGACGCTGTTCTGGAGGCTTACGGAGGCGCCTCATGGTCGGAAATGTCTGTCCAGGTGGAGGACAGCGCGATGCCCGCGCTTCTGGAAAGCATGGACTGCAATGATGTTCACGAACTGAACGAGTTGGCCAAATGCTTCAAGGAGATGGTCGCGCAAGGAGACCTCTCCACATACAAGGCGGTTATCCTTGCGGCGGATTGTCACGATATCGCTGCCGCTGTCCGAATTGCGGAAAATATGGATGACTACCTGATCGAGCCGGATCAGCGGACCCCCGAGGAGGTGGCCGTAGAGGAGCTTCGCTTCATTGTGGATGAGCATTCCCGGTCTATTTTGCAAAAGCACATTGTCCTCTACAGCTACGGCAAGGATGTCATGGCGTCAAACAACGCACTGCTGACCCCCTATGGGCTGGTCCAGCGCAGGGATGGCGAGCCGATCCGCAGCGAAGAAATGCAGGCAGAGAAGGCCGGAATGGAGATGATGTGATGGCAAATCGGCAAACCAGGCGGCTCCTTGATCTCCTGGACGGCTTTGAAATGACCAAGTCCCAGCACGACTGGCTGGAGCGGCGGTTCGAGAACATGACGGTCAAAGAAAGTCTCCTGTTCCGAGGGGCCATGCAGATCGAGCAGCCGAGGATGACCTGCGATGTGATGCTGATTGCCAGTCAATTGGATCACTACGACCTGTTCTACGGCGCCGGGGACGATGCCCGACTTGGCAAATTTATCATGGAACAGATCCAGCGCCCTGCCTCCCAGGCACGTGCATTTCTTGACCCGGAGAAAGTGGGGGCAGCTTACCGCCAGAAAGGTGGGAACACCTTCTGCGACGGGCACTTCATCAGGGTCACCTCCCTGATCGATCCGTTTCTGGATGGCGCCCCGACGCTGAATCCCGACAAAGGCGACTACGGTATCCGAGTCAGGCTGGCAAGCCGCTTCAATACGGACGGCGTGTGGGTGGGATTCCCGGACACCGGCGAGTATATGGATGCCGCACACCCGGACGAGCTTCTCCTGGCGCTGGACGCACTGGAGGTGGAGTCTTTGAGCGAGTGCATTGCTGTGGATGTGGGCTGCTGCCTCCCGCAGCTGAAGGACATCCTCTCTCAGTACGGCTCCGCAGCGGAACTCGTCCGTCACGCCATCGACTTCGGCTATGTCTGGGCGGAACAGGGGCAGGGAGGACCCCAGTGGCTGGATAAATGGCAGGCTGTGATGGAGCTGGAGGATTGCCACCGTCTGGATTACGCCCTGGATCTGGCACAGAACCTCCACTGCTATCACTTCATGCCCCGTGACATGGAACTCGCCGATTTCGGAAAAGAGCTGGCGAAACGGGACGGCGTATACCCCAGGGACGAGCTGCTTGCCTCCTGCTTTGATGCGGAGGGGTATGCCAACCAGAGGATGAAGAACATGGGTCTGTCCGCCGCTGCGCATGGCTTCGTATCCTGGAACGGCACAGAGCTGGTCTATGAGTACAGTCAGCCGGATATGGAGCCGACCATGTCCATGTGAAAAGCCACCCACAGACCAGCCGCCGCAACGGAGGTGATGAAATAAGAAATGAAATAGCCTGAACACCACAGGGGCCGTTACCCGAAAGGGACAAACGGCCCCTGATTTTTTGCGCTCTTTTCGGGTGACAGCCCCGGAAAGGAGCCCGCATGACCACGACAAACCCCATCGCTGCGTACCTGAAGACCTATCACAAGGGAGCGGAAAGGGTCGTATCCAGCCGGGAGCTGGAGGCAGCTTTCCAGATCCGCGGCCCCGACCTGCGCCGGTTGATCAACAGCCTGCGTGGGGATGGCGTCCCCATCTGCAGCTCGGCTTCCGGCTATTATTACGCCGGTACTGAGGAAGAACTGCGCAGAACGATCCGGCAGCTCCGGAGCCGGATCAAGAAGATCGCCCACGCGGAACGCGGTCTCACCAAGGCGCTGGAGCAATCCATCGACAGCGGACAGATATCCCTTCCGCTGGAGGGCGGTGATACCGCTTGAAAAGCTTCATCCCCTGGGTGGGCGGTAAAAGCAAGCTGCTGTGGCTGATCCGAAAGCTGTCTCCCTCGCGGTATTCCCGGTTTATTGATGTGTTCGGCGGCAGCGGCACAGTGACCCTGAGCCGCCCCATCCAGCCGGGATGTATGGAGGTCTACAACGACTTCAACAGTGACCTGACCAACCTGTTCTGCTGTGTCAAAAACAGGACCATGGCGCTTCTGCTGGAGTTGGGTTTTCTGCCGCTGAATACACGCGACGATTTCAATGTGCTGTATAAGTTCTTCTCCAAAGAGGAATTCACCGATGACTATCTGGACGAGGAGATGGAGCTGACGGAGCGGTATCTGGAGCCGCCGGATGCCGAGACCATCCGAAGGATGATGCTGGAACGGGCGCCTCGCGGCGATGTGCGGCGGGCCGCCGACTTTTTCAAGCTGATCCGATACAGCTTCAGCGGCGGTGCCAAGTCCTTTGCCGGAAAATCCTGCGACATCCGCCGTTTCTTCTACCTGATTTGGGAGTGCTCCCGCAGGCTGGCAAATGTCGTCATCGAAAACAAGGACTGTGTGGAGGTCGCCCGTCAGTACGACCGGCCAGACGCATTTCTGTATTTTGATCCGCCCTATTACGATGCGGAGGACTGTTATGCGGCGGTGTTTCCCAAGGAAGATCATCAGCGCCTCCACGACGCCCTTCTGGAGTGCCAGGGGTATGTGATGGTGTCCTACAACTACTGCCCCTTCATCGTGGAGCTGTACAAGGAGTTTTACATCTTCCACACCACTCGCCCCAACAGCATGTCGCAGAAGGCCGGAAGCGAGTATGAGGAGATCGTCATCACCAATTACGACCCCCGCCGCCACAATTCCGCAAGGCATTGGCAGCTCAACCTTTTCAACCTGTCTGCCGCGGATGAGGAGGAGGGAAAATACACCCTGATCCATGAACCCACAAAAGAACTCAAACAGGAGGAATGAACATGACATTTATCAAGTACACAAGCGACGGCAAGGCCGTCATCCAGCCCGCCGCCCTGACCTTAAGCGGGCTGGACAGGGAGGAAACGCTGGAGCTGCACACCCTGGAAAACGCCATCGTCCTGCTCAAGCAGGAGATGGAGCCTGCGGAGAAGGCTGCCGCCACGACAACTCTGCTGCGACTGGCCCACAGCCTGATGGAGGATATGCTGGCCGACTGGGAGGCCCAGGAGGACGATGGGGATATGTGCGACGGCTGCCACGGCTGCGATGAAGATATGCTCCCCATCCCCGCCGAAGCCTTTGCGGATGCCGGCATCCTGTACGATAACCTCTGTGTGTTCAGCGTGGACGGCGCTGTTCTGGTGGTATCCGATGACCACAAGACCACATGGAGCGATGCGCTGACCAAGGCGATCCTTGAAAGTGGGAAAGCCAATGACTAAAGACCACGCCTACCTCTATCTCAGTTCCTTCGCCGAGGCCAAACGGCAAAACGAGGTGGCCCTCTGGCGGGCAAGCCACTTGGAGAACATCGCCTGTAAGCAGGCCATCGAGGAATCCATCCGCCGGGGCTTTGATGGGATGCACCTGGACCGTGACTGCGCCAGAAGTGTCATCGATAATTTCGGATTCAAACGTGTGGGGTGGGTGCTGTCCGCCACGCTTCAGCAAAAGCAGTACGACGGACGATTCAGCCCGCAAAACAAAGCGTGGGCCGCCTCCACCTTCATCCCGCCCAGCGACCGCAATTATGAGTTTACCGTGGAGAGCCACCCCGCCGTGCTGGACGGCTTCGTCAACGACTTCCGCAAGGCACAGGCAGAGCTGAAGCTGTTCACCGGCTCCCAGTGCGACGATATGACCGGCCAAAATCTGGAGGGCAAGGTGCTGGTCATGAGTCCGTTCACACTGAAGGAGTCCTGCTGGGCGCCGGAAAATCAGCTCTGGCTGGCCACCGGCGGCTTTGGCTGCGTCCCCACCGCCGCAGGCAGAGCGGTATACGCCACCTGTCTTGGCGATGGAGAGCAGACACGCTGGAACCGCAGCGACTTTATCGGCATTCTCCGGGAGGAGCATCTGCCCGACTGGGCCAGAGAGCGGCTGGAGCAACTCCGGCAGGAATCGCCCGCCGGTCTCGAAATGAGTCATCCATCCATGTAAAGAAAGAAAGGAGATTTGTCACATGGCAACACAGAAGAAAAAGCAGCAGGAAACCCCCACGCCCCAGGTGGAGGCGCGAATCGACCGTATGGTGGATGGGGACTTCAAGACCAAAGCCTATGCCAGCGCCACCATCGGCGGCGCCTTTGCCGTCCACGGCATCCGGGTCATTGAGTCCGACAAGGGGCGCTTCATCTCCATGCCCCAGGAGTCCTACAAGAAAAATGGCGAAACCAAATACAACGACACCTTCCACGCCATTACCGCCGAGGCACGGACCGCGCTGGTGGAGGCGGTCAACGACGCTTACGAGCAGAAGCTCCAGGAGCAGCAGGAGCAGAAAAGCGACGCTCCCGAGCAGGCTATGAGTCAGCAGATGTAAACCGGTTGTCCGGAAGGAGGTGATGCACCCTGATTCGTTTCACAGTAGACAACCAAAACCGCCTGATCTTCTATGGCAATATGGTGGGCTATGTAAAGGACAGCACCGCCGTTGTGGACGAAATGTTCCAGACCGATGAGCTGTCCCGTTATCTGGCCAGAATGAACCTGGCTCCCCAGTGGGAGGAGGGCGTATTCGACCGCCTGACTGCCGGTGAGGTACCCGGTGAGGAGCTGGGTCAGCCGCAGAAGGGCTGCCGCATCTGGCAGCTCCGAAAAGATGTGGATGTCACCATGCGTTTCATCGGATATGAGGATCTGGTCAAAAAGTTCGGAGAACCGGATGCCGGCAACTATACCCAGGTATTCGAAGGGAATCTGGGAACCAATGATCTGGAGCGGATCTATGCCATCTGCAGGGATAGCCCTCCTCCCGGATACCGGGGATACCGAATGGCACTGTCCGATGTGGTGGAGCTTTACGACGCTTCCGGCAGCGAGTTTTATTACTGCGACCGGGTGGGCTTTCGTCCCATCCAGTTCAGCCAGAGTCAGGAGCAAGCAGAATGTATTGAAATGACCATGTAGGCCGGACGTTTGCCCATCGTCCGGCCTTTACCTTGTCAGGGCGTAGCCGCAGCCCTCCCGCATCAGGAAGACTGTGACCGAACCTACATCATCAAGCCATCCACAAACAATCAAAATTGATTTACTTACAGGAGGTATTTTTCATGAAGAAGCTGTTTAAGAACATCGCCAACACCGCCAAGACCACCGCCGCCAGCTACAAGTCTTCCATCGCCGCCTTCCACAGCCGGGCTGTCAGCGGCAACGCCGGCGAGGGCTACATCGATACCGCCGTCAAGGTGCTGATCGCCGTCGTTCTGGGCGCCCTGGTGCTGGCCGGTCTGTACGCTGTGCTGGACGACACCGTCATGCCCACCGTCACCCAGCGGATTCAGGAGATGTTCAACTACGCGGGCTGATGCTCTGGGTACAGGCACTGGTCTTCTGCGGCGGTCTCATCTATGCCGCCGTGGATGACCTGAAAACCAGAACGGTCTGCGACATCGTCTGTATCATCATTGCTGCGGCGGGGCTGATCACCATCAGCCCCGCCTCCCTTTTGGGGGCGCTGCTGGCAATGGCCCCATTTTACCTCTGTGCAGGTCTCGGCCTGATGGGGGGCGGCGATTGGCGGTTAGCCGCCGCCGTTGGATTTGTTCTGGGAGTTGACCGGGTAATCACGGGATTCAGCATCATGGCCATTGCGCTCCTTCTGGCTTCCTTTGCCATGCGCGTGATCCCGGCACTGCGAAAGGGCGCATCGGCAAAACAGCCGCTGGTCCCATATTTTGCGGTGGCTTTCATCCCCGCATATTTCATATAAGGAGGCTCATATGAAGATTTTCCGTAACCGCACCGTGATCGGTGTGCTGTGTATCCTCCTGGCGCTCGTCATCTGCTTCGGGGTGACGCCCCTGTTCAGCCGCAGCGCCAGCGAGAAGGCTGAGATCGTCCGTGTTACTGCCGACATCAAGGAGGGCGACGAGATCACCGCCGAGACGGTACAGACCGTGGAGGTGGGCGCCTATAACCTGCCGTCCGGTATCATGACAGAAAAAGACGAGGTCGTCGGCAAATATGCCACCGCCGACCTGAAGATGGGCGACTACATTCTGGACAGCAAGCTCTCCTATGAGCCCGCCGCTGAGAACGCCTATCTGTACAGTCTGGACGGGAACAAACAGGCCATCTCGGTCACTATCAAGAGCTTTGCCACCGGCCTTTCCGGCAAGCTGGAGAGCGGAGACATCGTCTCCGTCCTTGTGGCCGACTACAAGGGTATGGGCGAAACCGTGATCCCGCCTGAGCTGCAGTATGTAGAGGTCATCTCCGTCACCGCTTCCTCCGGTTACGACGCCAACACCGGCGAGGCTGTTGAGGATGAAAAAGAGCTTCCCTCTACCGTAACGCTTCTGGTGACCACCGAGCAGGCCAAGGTGCTGGCCGGACTGGAACAGGAAAGCGAGCTGCATCTGGCCCTGGTCTACCGCGGCGCACCTGAGAATGCCGATGAATTTATCGCGGCGCAGGACGCTCTGATCGAGGAACTGTACGCCGAGCCGGAGGCTGAGGCGGCGGAGGGCGCTGAAAATGCGGAAAGCGCTGAAACCGAGGAAAGCGAGGGCGCTGATCCTGCCGCAGAGAGCGAGGCGGCTGGAGAATGAACTTCATCAAAGGAAGCCTGTTTCGTCGAAACACGGAGCCGGAGGAACTGGAACCTGTTGTGGAGTCCGGCGGTGGCGTTCTCGCCGTGTGGGGAAGCCCCGGCTGCGGTAAAACGGTTACCGCGGTGAAGATCGCAAAGCATCTGGCCTCCCAGAAGAAAAATGTGGCGCTGCTGCTCTGTGACATGACCGCCCCCATGATGCCCTGCATCTGCCCGCCCTCCGAGCTGGAGTGCGATAAATCCCTGGGCAGCATCTTTGCGGCCCAGCGCATCTCCGTCAACCTCATCAAGCACAACCTGACCACCCACAAAAAGCTGTCCTATCTGACCATACTGGGGCTGCGAAAGGGCGAGAACGAGTATACCTACGCGGCCTGCACCAAGCAGCAGGCCGAGGAACTCATCCGCGGTCTGCGTGAGATCGCCCCCTATGTGGTCATCGACTGCTCCAGCTATATCGCCAATGACATCCTCTCCGCCGTGGCGCTCATGGAGGCCGACAGCGTCCTCCGGCTGGCCAACTGCGATCTGAAGTCCATCGGGTACCTGTCCAGCCAGCTCCCGCTCCTCCGGGAACTGCACTGGGACGAGGACAAGCAGTATAAAGCTGCGTCCAATATCAAGCCTCTGCAGGCTGCCGACCGTATCGGTCAAGTGCTGGGCAGCGTTGCTTTCAAGCTGCCGTACTCTCAGGAACTGGAGGAGCAGTATCTGGAGGGGACGCTCCTGAATGACCTCTCCATGAAGGACAGCAAGGCGTTTCGCCGGGAGATCGAGAAAATCTGCAAGGAGGTGTTCTGATGCTTGGCGACAAGAGAAGCAATTCCATATTTGCTGCGCACCCGGTCGCCGCCCCGGTGGAAGCCAGGCCAGAACCGGCCGAGGTGCATGATATCGCCTTTGAGGAGGATACCGGACGGTCCATCTTTGCGGAAGCCAAGGTCGCCCCCAAGGCAAGCGAAGTCTTCTTCGCTCCCCAGGCCGAGGGGATGCCCTTCGGGGAGGTACTCAGTCAGGTGCAGTCCTACCTCTCCGGCGCCTATGCCACCCTGATTACCGACAGCGGGGATGAGGCCAAGGAGCAGATGAAGCGCCGCATCGCCCGGTATCTGCAGGACAACCGAATGGCTGTGGACGGCATGACGCAGGGCGAGCTGGTGGACGCTCTGTACACGGAAATGGCCGAATACGGTTTCCTCACCAAGTACATCTTTGCAGACGGCATCGAGGAGATCGACATCAATTCCTGGCGGGACATCGAGATCCAATATTCCGACGGCCGCACCGTCAAGCTGGAGGAACACTTTGACTCGCCGGACCATGCG
>NZ_JBQKJP010000058.1:0-15423 GCF_052117205.1 Candidatus Agathobaculum pullicola
TGGTGGAGATCCAGAAGCAGGGCTGTGGAAAACCCAACCGCATTTTCCCAAAATCCTATGAAGCGGTTCCAAACACCGACTTCAAGAAATCCGGTTCTGGTACGCCGGAGGGCTGAAAACCGTACTTATGAAGTGAGGAAATCACTCCCCGGAAGTACGAAAACCGGACGGTATATAGAAATACAAAGATTAAAAAGATTTATTTATATTCTATCCATTCCAATCCTATCCGAGCTAATTTCTGCGGGATTTTCCCTGTGGAAAACCCCGGATAGGAAAGGAATGGGGAAAGGAGCAGAATGGCACAACACGCAATTTTGCGGTTTGAGAAGCACAAGGGCAACCCGGCAAGGCCGCTGGAAGCCCATCACGAAAGACAGAAAGAACAATACGCCAGCAACCCCGACATTGACACAAGCCGGAGCAAGTACAACTTTCATATCGTCAAGCCAGAGGGCAGGTACTATCATTTCATTCAAAACCGCATTGAACAGGCCGGGTGCCGAACCCGCAAGGACAGCACACGGTTTGTCGATACGCTGGTAACTGCCAGCCCGGAGTTTTTCAAGGGGAAATCCCCAAAGGAGATACAGGCGTTTTTCCAGAGGGCGGCGGACTTCCTCATTGGCCGGGTAGGACGGGAAAATATCGTGTCGGCGGTGGTACACATGGACGAGAAAACGCCCCACCTGCATTTGACCTTTGTTCCGCTGACAAAGGACAACCGCCTGTGTGCAAAGGAGATTATCGGCAACCGGGCAAACCTGACGAAGTGGCAGGACGATTTTCACGCCTATATGGTGGAGAAATATCCTGACTTGGAGCGTGGGGAGAGCGCCAGCAGGACAGGCCGGAAGCATATCCCCACCCGGCTTTTCAAACAGGCGGTTTCCCTCTCCCGGCAGGCAAGAGCCATTGAAGCCACACTGGACGGCATTAACCCGCTGAACGCCGGAAAGAAAAAAGAGGAAGCCCTCTCCATGCTGAAAAAGTGGTTCCCGCAGATGGAGAATTTCTCCGGGCAGTTGAAAAAGTACAAGGTCACAATCAATGACCTGCTGGCGGAGAATGAGAAGTTGGAAGCAAGGGCAAAGGCCAGCGAAAAAGGAAAGATGAAAGATACGATGGAACGGGCAAAGCTGAAAAGCGAACTGGACAATTTACAGCGGCTGGTTGACCGTATCCCGCCGGATATACTGGCGGAACTGAAACGTCAGCAGCGGCACACGGTAAAGGAAAGGTGATAGATATAAGCAGAAATTTTCGCCGCCTCTGTGCGGCATTGTACCTTGAAAACTGAATATGGAGGACACTGGATGGCAAAAAGTGAAAGCGATATTTTTACACCCCGAACAGGGCAGGTTATACAAGCAGAGAACGGCACGCAGTATTTTGTATGTGGGAACAACCGTATAAAAATCTCCGAACACTTCGCCGCAGGCGGGAAGCCCCTCGGTGATCTGATTGTAGATGTGGTGCGGCATACCGCAGAAAAAGCCGCTTCAACCTGATAGCCCATCATTGATAACACGCCCACGCTTATGATATAATTGCCATAGAGCAAAAGTATTGTAAGCGTGGGTTGTTTCTTTAGAAGGAGGATTTTTACGGTGAAACAACCTTACAATACTACGATTTACAACACGGCGCTTTATATGAGATTGAGCCGGGACGATGAACTGCAAGGAGAAAGCGGGAGTATTCAGACACAACGCATGATGCTCCGGCAATATGCCGCCGAGCATGGCCTGAATGTCATAGATGAATATATCGACGATGGATGGTCTGGAACGAACTTTGACAGGCCGGATTTTCAGAGAATGATTGATGACATTGAGGACGGGAAAATCAACTGCGTTGTTACGAAGGATTTATCCCGCTTAGGCAGAAACTACATTCTGACCGGCCAGTACACGGAAATCTACTTTCCCAGCAAAGGCGTCCGCTATATCGCTGTCAATGACAATGTGGACACCATCAACGGAGAGAATGAGCTTGCCCCATTCCTCAACATTCTGAATGAAATGCACGCCCGCCAGACCAGCAAAAAGGTAAAGGCGGCCATGCGGACACGGTTCGCAAATGGCGCACACTATGGAGCCTATGCTCCGCTTGGCTATGTCAAAGACCCAGATAAGAAAGGCCATCTTCTGATTGACCCGGAAACAAGGTGGATTATCGAAAAGATTTTTGACCTTGCCGTTCATGGCCGGGGAGCCGCCAGCATTACACGGATTTTGGTCGAAGAAAAAGTACCTACTCCCGGCTGGCTGAATTTCCAGAGATACGGCACTTTCGCAAATATCTATGCCGGAGCGCCGGAGGAAAAAGCCTATGCGTGGACGATAGCGCAGGTGAAAAGTATTCTGAAAGAGGAAACCTATATCGGACACAGCGTCCACAATAAGCAGACCAACATTTCATTCAAAAACAAGAAGAAAGTACGCAAGCCAAAAGAGGAATGGTATCGTGTGGAGAACACCCACGAAGCGATTATTTCCGAAGATGTGTTCCGTCAAGTACAGGAGCAGATTTGCAACAGGCGCAGACGGCAGAAGAACGGCACAACACAGATATTTTCCGGGCTGGTAAAATGTGCGGACTGCGGCTGGTCGCTGGCCTATGGTATGAACAGCCAGAACAAAAATCCCTATGCCCACTACCATTGTAGCAAGTACGGGCAAGGATTGCACCAGTGTTCCATGCACTATATCCGCTATGATGTGCTTTACGCCTATGTCCTTTCCCGTCTGCAATACTGGTCTGTGCTGGCACAGCAGGATGGGGACAAACTTCTGAAACGGCTACTTAACGCCAGCGACAAGGAACGCAATACTGCAAGGAAGCGGCAGACAGCCGAACTGAAAAAGGCGGAAAAGCGCAAAGCAGAAGTAGACACCCTGTTTGCAAAAATGTATGAGGACTGGTCTGCCGGACGCATTACAGAATACAATTTCAATATGCTGTCCGAAAAGTATCAGGGCGAACAGCGAGAATTGGACGTAAAAATTGAACGGCTTCACGAAGCGATGGAGACCGCCGCCCAGACAGCGGTTGACGCTGAAAAGTGGATAGGTCTGATGAAACAGTATGTCAATCCCACAGAATTGACGGCTGAACTTCTGAATACGCTGATTGAAAAAATCCTTGTCCATGAAGCGGTCAAAAGTGAGGACGGAAGCCGGGAACAGGAAGTGGAAATCTTCTACCGCTTTATCGGCAAAATCGAATGACACATCTTGAGATACCCAACAATATCTTTAACTAAGGGAAACGGGGGGTATCCCACCATGACGGACGAAGCGCTGCGGCAGGCACTGACCGCGGCTTATCGCAGCGGCATGCAGCCGCTGGCGCATTGTAATGGGGATGCCGCCGCTGCGCAGTATCTGTCCGCCGTGGCGGAGATGGAGCGGTCGCACCCGGATTTCCGCGAGCTGCGGCCGGTGATGATTCATGCGCAGCTGCTTGCGCCCGACCAGATGGAGGAGGTCGCGCGGCTGGGTATCATTCCGTCGTTTTTCATTGCGCATATTCACCAGTGGGGCGATGTGCATCTTCGCAATCTGGGTGCGGAGCGCGCCGCGCGTATCAGCGCAGCGGGGTCTGCGCGCTCGCATGGCATCCCGTTTACTTTTCATCAGGATACGCCTGTTCTGCCGCCTGATATGCTGCATACGATCTGGTGCGCGGTGGAACGTGTGACCAAAGACGGCGTGACACTCGGTAAGGATGAGCGTATTCCGGTGAAGGATGCACTGCGCGCGATTACGGTGAACGCCGCCCGGCAATATTTTGAGGAAGCGCGCAAAGGATCGCTGCGGCCGGGCAAAACGGCCGACCTGGTGCTGCTCGACGCTGATCCGCTCGCCGTGTCGCCCGACCGGCTGCGCGACATTCGCGTGCTGGAAACGGTCAAGGCGGGGGAGACGGTTTTCCGTGCGTAAAAGCTGCGCGGCAAAAATCCCTTGCGTTTCACCCGTACGATGCCGTATACTAAGACGGAAGATCACCGGCCCTGACGGGGCGCAGAACAGGAGAGAAGCAATATGAATATCACCAAAGGCGATGTGCTTGAGCTGCGCCGCCGCCTGAAAAAGACCGAATGTACCTTCGGCCGCATGTGCGGCTGCTATGTCAACAGCGGCAAGCAGGTGGTGCTCAAATTCAGCGAATCTTTTTCCGAGCTGGAGGAGGATGAGTTTTACAAATATTTGGAGATTGCCAAAAAAACGCTGTCCGGTACGCTGGGCAGCAATCTGCTTGAGTTGGAGTTTGACCGCAGCGAGGCGGCCGCGGAGCATCAGAAGTACCTGCTCGCACTCAAGGAGAGTAAGCTGGCAGGCGAGGAACTGCTCGACCGGCTGTACGAGCAGATTATTGAGCAGTATGCGTATCCGGGCAACTATCTGATTCTGACGTATCATGATGTTTACGATGTACCGTCCAAGGCGACCTCGGGTGAGGAACAGGACGAGTCCGAGGAGATTTATGAGTACATACTCTGCGCGGTTTGTCCGGTCGAGCTGTCCAAGCCCGCGCTGGGCTACCGAGAGGACGAAAACCGTATCGGCGCGCGTGTGCGAGACTGGGTGGTCGGTTTGCCTGATCTCGGATTTGTCTATCCTGCGTTTGCAAACCGCGGCAGCGATGTCAATGCCGTGATGTACTATGTGAAAACCGGCAAAAGCTCGCACCCGGAACTGGTCGAGCAGGTGCTCGGCTGCGTGCCGCAGCGCACGGCGGCCGAGGACAAGCAGGCGTTTCGCAGCGTGGTGCTCGACGCATTCGGAGAGGACGAGGAGCAGGCGGACGCTGCTTTTTTCCAGATCCAGAAAACCATCAGCGGCATGGTGGCCGAGCGGGAAGAGGACGAGTCTCTGCCGCCGGTCAGCCTGACGGCTGAGACACTGTCCGGCCTTGCCACTGAGGCAGAGGTGCCGGAAAAGGTGCGCGAGCAGATTGAAAAGAGCTATGCGCATGTGTTTGGCGATACGCCGCCCGTGGCGGATAATGTGTTGGACAGCAAGCTGGTGGAGGAAGGTACTGCCCGTGCGCATACAGCGGCGCTCGAGCAAAAAGTGGCGGTTTTGCAACAGGAGTTGGCAGCGCAGGCGGCCCAGCGCGCCGACGAGGACGGCGACGCGCCGTGGCAGGAAGATGCGGAGATTGAACTGCATGTGCCGCAGGAGCGGGCAAGCCGTATCCGCGCGGATGTGGTAGACGGGCAGAAGTGTCTGCTGATCCCGCTGGAAGAAGGCGAGTACGCCCGCATCAACGGTGTGGAGCAGCCGTTGTAATTTTCCAAAATGCACAGAGGACGGGGAAAAGTCCCCGTCTTTTTGCATATAAATGGGAAAACATGCTCTGTTTTGCGTTTTTTGACCGGATATGATTGAATGTGATGGAGAAAGTGTGCTATAATGTCACTATCTAAGGTTTTTTGGAGCGTAGGAATATGGCTTATGAAAAAAGCAGACGTCGCCCCCCGAGAGAGGACGACGGCACATTGATTGAAGGCCGTAATGCGGTGCTTGAAACGCTGCGTGCAGGCCGTGCAGTGGATAAGGTCTTTGTAGCGGAGGGCGCGCGCATCGGCGACGTGGCGGCGGAGGCACGCCGGCATGGTGTGCCTGTGGTCACCTGCGACCGCCGCAAGCTGGACCATATGAGCCCGACGGGCAACCATCAGGGCGTGATTGCACAGGCGGCGGCACAGGAATACGTTTCGCTTGACGATATTTTCCGCGTGGCGGAGCAGCGCGGCGAGGTGCCGCTTATCGTCGTGTGCGACGGTATCGAGGACCCGCACAATCTGGGTGCCATCATCCGCTCGGCGGAAACGGCGGGTGCGCATGGAGTCGTGATCCCTAAGCGCCGTGCGGTCGGCCTGACGGCGGCGGTGGCGCGCGCGGCCGCGGGTGCGTTGGCCTATGTGGGCGTGCACAAGGCGAACAACCTCGCCGCCACACTCGACGAGATGAAGGAGCGTGGTGTTTGGCTATTCGGCGCGGAGACCGATGGTACAGTCGGCTTGTATGAAGCTGCCTTTGACCGGCCCACGGCAATCATCATCGGCTCGGAAGGGCAAGGGCTGAGCCGTTTGACACGAGATAAGTGTGATTATATCGTCAGCATCCCCATGCGCGGCCGCGTCAATTCGCTCAATGCGTCCAATGCTGCCGCGGTATTGCTGTTTGAAGCGGTACGTCGCCGCACGCAGGCCGATTAAAGGAGGCAAATAGATAAGGATATGGACAGAAAAGACGAAACCATGAATCTGGAAGCGATTAAAGCGATGCTCAACGACGTGCCGGACGGTGATGAGTTTGATCTGGATTCCATTATCGCAGAGGTAGAGAGCGGCACTCCTGCCCAGGCGCGTCGCGTAACCCGACCGGAAGCGTCGCCGCAGGCACATGTACAGGTGCCGAAGATGCCGGAGGCAGAGCCGCGCAAGGCTGTGCCGACGCAGAAAGCGCCTTCTGCGCCGCGCACCGCACCGAAAAATCGTGCGCCGCGTAAAGCTGAGCCGGAGGAGCAGATTCCGGATTTGACCGCTTTCGAGGAGGCGGAACAGGAGGAGCGGGCCGCGCGCATTGCTGCAAGGGAAGCCAAAGCTGCAGCGCGGCACGAAAAGGCGGCGGCTAAGGCAGCGGTTCGACAGGCAAAACGAGAAGCGAAGCTGTCCGCCAAGCAGGCGGCGGATGCGGAGGGTGGATTAGAGGATATCCCGGAGCGGCCGGGCGCATCGAAACCCACGGCGGCGATATCATCTAAACGTGCAGCCCGCGGTGCAAAGATGACGCGCAAGGAAGCGCGCGCGGCGCGTATTGCAGCCGAGCAGGCCGAGGAAGAAGAGGAAATCCAATTGCGCGATCCGGCGCAGGCACAGCGTGCGTTCAAGCGTCGCGCACAGGGCCTGTCTGTGCGTTCCATCATTGTGCTGATTCTTGCAGTGGCTGCGACATACCTGAGCCTTGCGCCCAGCTTTGATGTTCTGCCGCTGCCGGTGGCACTTGATGTGCTGGAAAATCCGACCATTGGCATCGGTGTGCTGCTTCTGCTGCAATTCATCGCGTTGTTTGTCGGTATCGATGTATTCGGCATGGGTTTTTATAATTTGCTGCATGGCATGCCTGACCGTGCTTCTCTCGTATCGTTTGCAATTCTTGCGGCGCTGCTGCACGGGGCTTCCATCATTGTATTTGATAATCAGTCCGGTGTGCAGATACCGTATCTGGCGGTCAGTATTCTGTTGCTGTACGCTGCGATGCGCGAGGAGCGTGGCCGCTTTGCGGCTCGTGCGCGCGCCTATCAGGCAATCTGTTCGGCAGAGCAGCCCGCGGCTATCTATAGCCATTATGACGCAGAAGACGATGCCTGTCGTGCGGTCAAAGGCCCGCTGCATGCGGAAAAGGCCTTTCTGGTCGAAATGGAGCGTTCGGACACGGTGGACCGCTTCTCTATGATTTATGTGCCGGTTGCGCTGGCGGCCTCCATTGTTTTTGCGCTTCTGGCTTCGGTTGGTCGTGGTGAGCCGATACGCTTCTTCTGGGCGTTTTCCGCTGTTTTGTCGGTTTCCGCTCCGCTCGGTCTCATCTGTGCGTTTGGCGCAAGTTACAAGAATGTATCTCGCCGCCTGCTGGCCTCGGGCGCGGCAATTGCGGGCGCGCGGCAAGCCAATCTGCTGCGCGGAACGGAAGAGGTCGTGTTGACCGAGAACGATTTGTTCCCATCTGGTTCGATCAGTCTGGAATCGCTGCAGAACATGGGTCGCCTGTCGGATGACAAGGTGCTCGCCTGTGCGGCGGCGCTGTCGGATGCGGCCGGTCTGGAGCTGGGCCGCGTGCTGACCGATGCCACGCGTGAGCGTTACGGTGTAACGCTGGCAGCACGCAATGTGCAGCAGGTGGAAGGCGGACTGGCCGGAGAAATTGGCACCAGTCGCGTGGTGCTGGGTACAGCGGCGCTGATGGTGAAAATGGGGATTCGTATTCCGTCCGGACAGGGCGAACAGGTTTGCTCCTATCTGGTGGTGGACAATGCGCTGGCCGGTGTGCTGACGCTGCGGTACCAGCCGACCAAGCATACTTACCGCGCGATGCGTATGATGCGCCGCATGCACATGAATGCGGTGTTGGCGGTGCGGGATTTCAATATCTCGCCTGCGATGATCGAAGCGGAGTTTGATCTGCGCCGTGGTTTTGCCGATCAGCCGGATCCTGCCAGTGTGGCACGGCTGCTCAACCCCGATTACTCCAATGGGGATGCGCCCGCCGCTATTTTAACGCGTGAGGGTGCCGGTGCGTTTTTGCAGGTGCTGCGGTATGCGGATAAGCTGGCTGGTGCTGTGCGTTCCGCGCTGACATTGGGCGCGTTTGCGGGCATTTGCGGCATGCTGATCGTTGCTTACTTAGTGTCCCAGAATGCAGCGGATGCGTTGCCGGTGATGAATATATTATTGTATTTACTTCTCTGGTATATTCCGGTGCTGATTATCACACAGCAAACGCACTAACCGATATAAAAAAGCAGGTCTGAACCTTGTGGGGTTCAGACCTGCTTTTTGCCTTGTGTGGCAATGGAGAAGAGAAGATCCGCCCGAGGCGGTAAAAAAGAGGGAGAAAAAGTCATACAGGAAGAACGGAGGCTACGGAAAAAACGGCAAGCGCAACCGCCAGCACGGCTGCTGCGGTAGCAAGATAGGCGCGTGTCATGAGAACCTCCTCCTTTGGTGTGTTAAAATGCTTTATATTATATAAACGTATGCCGTGCCGATTTTGTGACAGGAAAGTTTGTAAAAAATAAAAATTTTTTGTCCACCTGATTCCGAAACCAGGAAAGGGGAAAAAAGGCGTCAAAAATGCACAAAAAACAGCTTGCGTACATGCGCGCAATAGTGTATAATTACAAATAAGGGAGTCGTTCCCGTTAACAAAGCGCCCGCATAATAAGGCTCGGGCAGGGGAGTGTTTATCAAATATGGCCAATTACCCGGTTAACAAGATTCGTAATGTATGTCTGATGGGACACGGCGGCGACGGCAAGACCTCGCTCGTCGAAAGTATGCTCTATATCGCCGGTGTAACCGACCGTGTCGGCAAGATCACGGACGGCAACACGGTTTGCGATTTCGACCCCGAGGAAATCAAGCGTCAGTTTTCGATTTCGACGGCCGTTGCGCCGATCGAATGGAACGGCTGCAAAATCAATTTGCTGGATACGCCGGGCTTCTTTGATTTTGAAAGCGAAGTAAATTGTGCTCTGCGCGTGGCGGAATCGGCCCTTATTATCGCCACCGGCAAATCCGGCCCGGGCGTCGGCACGGAAAAGGCGTGGGAGCGCTGCGAGGCGCGCGCCATGCCGCGTATGTTTTATATCTCTAAGATTGACGAGGAAAATTCGGATTATTATACCTCGCTACATAAGCTGCAAAAGGAATTCGGCGTATCGGTTGCACCGATTGTTGTGCCGATTTTTGAGGGCAACCGCGACACGGTTGGCGTTGTGGACTGTGTCATTCGCAAGGCGTACCGCATGGAAGGCAACAAGCGTGTCGAGATCCCGATTCCGGACGATATGAAGGAGCGTATCGACCAGCATCGTGCAGCACTGTGCGAAAACATAGCGGAGTTGTCCGAAGAACTGATGGAGCGGTATTTCGCAGGCGAGGAATTTTCGGATGAAGAGCTGATCGCCGGTATTCGTCAGGGTGTCAAGGATTTGGTTATCGCGCCGGTATTCTGCGGCACTGCGGCAACCGGTATCGGTTCCTATGCGCTTTTGAAGGGTATTGCGGACTATATGCCGTCTCCGGATGAAAAGCCGGTGGAAATCTGCGAGGATGAGAAAGGCGAGCTTATTGAAATCAACTGTACGCCCAACGGTTCGACCTGTGCATTTGTATTCAAAACGGTTGCCGATCAGTATGGTCGTTTCTCGTATTTCAAGGTCATGTCGGGCGAAGTCAAGCAGGATATGACGCTGGTCAACAAGCGTGCGGATGCCAATGAGAAGATGGGCCATATCTATACGGTCTGCGGTAAAAAGACCACTGAAGTTCCGGTGGTCGGCTGCGGCGATATCGGTGCGGTTTCCAAGTTGGTCACCACCAAGACGGGAGACACGCTCTCCATGAGTGTGCGCAAGGTCGAGCTGGAGCCGATCGAATTTGCGCCGCCGTGCTATACGCAGGGCATTGCGCCGAAGGTGAAGGGGGCGGAAGAGAAGATTTCCGCAGGCCTTGCCCGGTTGCATGACGAAGATCCATCCTTTGAAACCGAGTTTAATCCGGAAACCAAGCAGCACACGATTTCGGGTGCGGGCGACATCCATCTGGATGTGCTTTGCTCCAAACTCAAGGATAAATTTGGCGTAGAAGTGGCGCTTACACCGCCGATTGTGCCGTACCGCGAGAAGATTCGTAAGACGGTGACGGTGGAAGGCAAGCATAAGAAGCAGTCCGGCGGTCATGGTCAGTACGGTCACGTTAAGATGGAATTTGCGCCGTATCCGGAAGGCGATTATGTGTTCGAGGAGAAGATTTTCGGCGGTTCGGTGCCGAAGAACTTCCATCCGGCAGTCGATAAGGGCATCCGCGAGGCAATGGAGCATGGCGTGCTGGCGGGTTATCCGCTGGTCGGTCTGCGTGCAACGCTGCTCGATGGCTCTTACCACGATGTAGACTCCAACGAGCTGTCCTTTAAGATGGCGGCGCGTCTGGCGTATAAGGCGGGTATTCCGCAGGCAAGCCCGGTTTTGCTCGAGCCGGTCTGCTCGATGAAGGTTGTTATTCCGGATGCCTACATGGGCGATGTCATCGGCGATTTGAACAAGCGCCGCGGTCGCATCATGGGCATGAACCCCATTGAGGGCGGTAAGCAGGAGATTCTGGCTGAGTGCCCGATGGCGGAGCTGTCCGACTACGCGATCACGCTGCGCTCGATGACACAGGGCCGCGGTTCGTTCGTCTCCAACTTTGAGCGGTATGATGAAGCGCCCGCACAGGTGCAGGAAAAGGTCATTGCGGAGAACAAGGCGAGACTGGAAGCGCTGAATAAGGAATAAAACATTAATTTTGTCAAAAACCGGCTGATAATCAGCCGGTTTTTTGTTGTTGTGGCTGTTATAGCAGGGTAGACGAAAAACATAATCTGTGATATAATTTTAACAAATTAAGATAGTATGGAGGTTTCTTGCGATGCACACAATCAGAAAGATCCAGGATGATCTTGTTTATGTGGGCGGAAGCGATCGCCGCTTGAGTCGGTTTGAAAATCTGTTCCCGATTCCGCGCGGCGTTTCCTATAACAGCTATTTGCTGCTGGATGAAAAGACCGTTTTGTTTGACACAGTGGATGACGCGATCAGCCGTCAATTCTATGAAAATATTACCGCTGCACTGGCGGGCCGCCCGCTTGACTATTTGGTGGTTCACCATATGGAACCGGATCATTGCAGCATGATCGTTGCGTTGCTGCACCGCTATCCTGAAGCAAAGATTGTTTGCAGCGCGAAGGCATTGGTTATGCTGACGCAGTTTTATGCGGAGGACATGAAGGAGCGCGCTCTTGTGGTTGCGGAAGGGGACAAGCTCTCTACCGGCCGCCATACGCTGCATTTTGTGATGGCGCCGATGGTGCATTGGCCCGAAGTTATGGTCACTTATGATGAGCCGAGCAAAATCCTGTTTTCGGCAGATGCGTTCGGCACATTCGGTGCATTGCCCGGCAATATTTTTGATGACGAATTGGCATTTAACAGTGTTTGGCTGAACGATGCCCGCCGGTATTATACCAATATTGTGGGTAAGTACGGCGCGCAGGTGCAAGCGTTGCTGAAAAAAACCGCAGCGTTTGATATTGAGATGATTTGCTCGCTCCACGGCCCGATCTGGCGCGGCAATCTGAAACTGTTGCTGGATAAATACCAGAAGTGGAGCACCTATGAGCCGGAGGATAGAGGCGTGATGATCGCCTATGCCACGATGTATGGGAATACAGAGAATGCGGTGAATGTGTTGGCCAACATGCTGGCCGATAAAGGCGTGCATAATATTACAATGTATGATGTATCCGGCACGGACATTTCTGAGCTGGTGGCGGAGAGCTTCCGTTGCAGTCATCTTGTGCTGGCGGCGCCGACCTATAACGGTGGTTTGCAGCCGCGCATGGAGGCATTCCTGAACGATATCAAGGCTTTGAATTTGCAGAATCGCACGGTGGCGCTGTTGGAAAACGGCACTTGGGCACCTGCCTCCGGTCGTCATATGAAGGTGATTCTGGAAGGAATGAAGAATATGACCATGCTGGAAAATACGGTTGCACTCAAGTCTGCGCTGGCCGACAGTCAGGCGGATTCGCTGGAAGCATTGGCGAATGAGATTGCAGCTCAGGTTTTAGAATAATTTTTCTTCCTATGGCGCATATCAAATGCCGTCCGGCAGAAACTATGGTTTCTGCCGGACGGCGTTTTGTTGTTCTGTTTTGATGTTTGACCGCATAGGATAAAGCAAAAGCAGGAGGGGCGATAGCATGATTGTTTTTGCAGCCAAGGTATCGGTGAAAAAAGTAGTGGCAGGCGCACTGGCAGTAGGTGCTGTGGTTTTGGGTGTCGCGTTGTTTGTGCCGACGGCGGACACAATGCTTGTGCAAACCGCTTCGGGTGAAATAGATTTGAACAGTAAATTAAAAAATAATGAGCAGCGTGTAGCTTTGCTCGAGAGCTACGGTTGGAAGGTCAACCCGGAGCCGCGCAGTGAGCGTGAAGTGCAGATACCCAAAACCTTTGACGACACCTATCAAGCCTACAACGCCATTCAGTTGGGCCAAGGGCTGGACCTTGCGCCGTATCAAGGCAAGCGTGCGACGCTTTATACCTATGAGCTGACCGAATATCCGACCGGGGAAGAAGGTGTTATCGCCAATTTGCTTATCCGACGCAATCAGTTGATAGCGGCAGATATCAGTTCGGCGGAGGCCAATGGCTTTGTGCACGGTATCACGGAAATGCCGGAAACGGATTCGACACAATGAGCTGTGTGCAGAGAACGGTGTGGCCTATCCGCAATATGAGAGGAGTTGGTTGCAGACTGTGCAAATTCACAAAAAATCTCAGAATAGATTCTCGTAACGATGGATTGAATTTAGGGAATTGCACTTTTTCTGCAATTCCCTATTGTGCAATTTGCGAAAAAGTGGTATGCTATTAGCAGGAATGAATTGTCGGGGGAGACAAAATGCCACGGATGCGATTGGACAAGTTGCTGGCGCATTTGAATTGCGGCAGTCGTAAAGAGGTACAGGCCATGATTCGCGCGGGTCGCGTGCAGGTCAATGGCGCAGTGGAGCGTGACCCCGGGGCAAAGGTGGACTCAGACAGCGCACAGGTGGAACTTGACGGGCAGCCGCAACGGTATCAGGCGCAGCGGTATTATATGCTAAACAAGCCGGCAGGCGTGATTACTGCCAGTCGGGATGCGCGACATGCTACTGTATTGGATCTCTTCCCGACGGAAATGCAGCGCGGTCTGTTCGCGGTCGGACGGCTGGACAAAGATACCGAAGGACTGCTCATCGTGACGGATGACGGTGCATTGAGTCATGCACTGATGAGTCCGTCGCGTCATGTGTGGAAAGTTTATGAGGCGGTAGTGGAGGGCACGCTTCTGCCTGAGGCGGAGTCTCTCTTTGAAACAGGGGTGAGGCTTAAGGATGGCACGGTTTGTCTGCCCGCCTGTTTGGAACGGCTGAGTGGAAATGACAAGCAGCGTGTGCGCGTCACGCTGCGGGAAGGAAAGTATCATCAGGTCAAGCGCATGATAGCGGCGGTAGGAGGCGTCGTAGTGCAGCTGCGCCGTGTGCAGTTAGGCGGCTTGCGGCTTGACCCGGCGCTGCCGGAAGGTGCGTTTCGCGCTCTGACCGAGAAAGAGTTGGAATTGCTTCGACAGCCGTCGAGGGAGTGTATCTAAAAAATATGCAAAAAAATAATTTTTTTTGTACAAAAATGTAGAAGGCTATGTTATAATGTGTTAAAATGCACAGAGAATATCAAAGGTTCTTGTGAACAATGTCAGGATACGGCAGTTTGTTTAGCGGATGTGACTGTCATAGTGCGAAAACGCACAAGAATAGGGAAATACAGGAAAGGTGATGGAAATGGCGTCAAGATTGTTCCAGTCGATTGTTTTGCAGATGAAGGACACGGTAGAACGCACCATTGGTATTGTAGATGCGAGCGGCGCGGTTGTAGCGTGTACCGATCTGCCCCGTATCGGCGAAATGCGGGAGGAAGCGATCACCGAGCTTGGCTTTGCGGGTGAAATTGTCCGTTTTGGCGGCTACACCTACCATACTACCGGCGATCGTTCCAGCCGGCTGGAATACGCTGTTTTCGTGCAGGGAGAGGATGAGCTGGCGCGCAGTATCTGCTCGTTGGTGGCGGTTGCAATCAACAACATCAAAACGTTGTATGACGAAAAGCACGACAAGGCGACATTTGTCAAAAACATCATTTTGGATAACATTCTGCCGGGCGATATCTATATCAAATCCCGTGAGCTGCATTTTGGAAATGATGTGCCACGCGTGGTTTTTCTGGTGCGTCAGCAGATGCCGGCGGATGTTGCGGCCATTGATGTGGTAACAGGTATGTTCCCGGATAAGCAGAAGGATTTTGTGCTGCACATTTCTGAAACAGATATTGTAGTCGTCAAAGAAGTCAAGCCGGGCAGCGACGCCAAGGATTTGGCTAAGATTGCCGCATCCATAGAAGAGGCGCTGCTCAGCGAGTTGTCGGTCAAGAGCCTGATTGGCATCGGTTCGGTTTCGTCGCAGATGAAGGACATTGCGAAGTCCTTTAAGGAGGCGCAGACTGCCATTGAGGTCGGCGCAGTATTCGATACCGAAAAAAATATCATCAGCTTTGAGAATCTCGGCATTGGCCGTCTGATTTATCAGCTGCCGATTACGCTGTGCGAAATGTTCCTCAGCGAGGTGTTTAAAAAGGGCTCGATTGATTCACTCGATCAGGAGACGCTGTTTACCATTCAGAAGTTTTTTGAAAACAACCTGAATGTATCTGAAACCTCGCGCAAGCTGTTCGTACATCGCAATACACTGGTTTATCGACTGGAGAAGATCAAAAAACTGACCGGACTGGATCTGCGCGAATTTGATCATGCGATTGTGTTCAAAGTGGCGTTGATGGTGCGCAAATATCTGGCCAGCCGCGAAGAAAATGTTCGCTGAAGTGCGGCTGTTCACAAAATCTTCACATGAAAAAACAGCTGTGTAGGAAAATGGCAGGGATTGTTGTAGGTTTGTCAAACATATTGGACAGAGAACTCTAAAGGAGAAAGCCAACCCAGAGGCCTCATGGGAAAGTTATTGGAGCAGCGGTTATGGACAGCAAGCTGCTTTG
>NZ_JBQKJP010000059.1:0-14841 GCF_052117205.1 Candidatus Agathobaculum pullicola
TCACAAAGCAGCTTGCTGTCCATAACCGCTGCTCCAATAACTTTCCCATGAGGCCTCTGGGTTGGCTTTCTCCTTTAGAGTTCTCTGTCCAATATGTTTGACAAACCTACAGGACGGTTTTTCCTTCATTTGTCTCCCGCAATGCGGATACGGTTGATTGCCTTTTTCAGCTTGACCTGCGCAATATCGTGCTCATGCTCGCTTTCCTTTTTCTGAAGGATGGCACGGGCACGCTCAGCAGCCTCGCGGGCACGGTTGATATCAATTTCATCCGCCCATTCACAGGTGCGGGCCAGCACAACCGTCTGCTCGCGCGATACATCCACAAAGCCGCCTGCAATCGCTGCAACGCGGGGCTGCCCATTCTGGAAAATGGTCAGTCCGCCGATGCCGAGCGCCGCGGTATAGGGCACATGATTCGGCAGGATGCCAACATCGCCCTGCGTGGTGCGAATAACGATTTTGTCGACCTCATCGTCATAAAAGCAGCGGTCAACCGTCATCACCTTGAGATGAAAGGTAGCCATATTATGCCCCCTTCTTCGCCTTCTCCACGACCTCGTCGATGGTGCCGGCAAACAGGAACGCCGACTCGGGCAGATCGTCATGCTTGCCGTCGAGGATCTCGCGGAAGCCGCGGATCGTCTCCGAAACCGGAACATACTTGCCCTCAAAGCCCGTGAACTGCTCTGCAACGTGGAACGGCTGCGACAGGAAGTTCTGGATCTTACGGGCACGGGCAACCGTCAGCTTATCCTCGTCGGACAGTTCGTCCATACCGAGGATGGCGATGATGTCCTGCAAGTCCTTGTACTTCTGCAAGATGGACTGCACCGCACGCGCGACCTCGTAGTGGTCGATGCCGACCACATCCGCGGTCAGAATACGCGAGGACGAGTCGAGCGGGTCAACCGCGGGATAAATACCCATGGACGCGATATCACGCGACAAAACGACCTTCGCATCGAGGTGCGAGAACGTCGTCGCCGGCGCGGGGTCGGTCAGGTCGTCCGCCGGGACGTAAACCGCCTGTACGGACGTGATCGAGCCTTTCTTGGTCGAGGTGATACGTTCCTGCAATGCGCCCATTTCGGTCGCCAGCGTCGGCTGATAACCTACCGCCGACGGCATACGGCCAAGCAGCGCGGAAACCTCGGAACCCGCCTGCGTGAAGCGGAAGATGTTGTCGATAAACAGCAGTACGTCCTGCCCTTCCACATCGCGGAAGTATTCCGCCATGGTCAAGCCGGAAAGCGCCACGCGCATACGCGCTCCTGGCGGCTCGTTCATCTGGCCGTAAACCAGCGCGGTCTTGTTGATAACGCCGGACTCCTGCATTTCGTTATACAGGTCGTTGCCCTCACGGGTACGCTCACCAACGCCGGTGAATACCGAAATACCGCCGTGCTGCTTGGCGATATTGTTGATCAGCTCCATGATGATAACCGTCTTGCCGACGCCCGCGCCGCCGAACAGGCCGATTTTACCGCCCTTGGCATACGGTGCGATCAGGTCGATGACCTTGATGCCGGTTTCGAGGATTTCCGTGGTGGATTCCTGCTCCTCATAGGAGGGCGCAGGACGGTGAATGGGCCAGCGCTCCTCGCCCTCAACCGGCGGCTTGTTGTCCACCGGCTGGCCGAGCAGGTTGAAAATACGGCCCAGATTCTTGTCGCCGACCGGAACCGTGATCGGTCCGCCGGTATCGACGGCTTTCATGCCGCGCACCAAGCCGTCCGTGGACTCCATGGCGATGCAGCGCACGGTATCCTGACCGATATGCTGCGCAACCTCGACCGTGATGACACAGCCGTTGTTGTCAATCGTGATGGCGTTCAGCAGCTTGGGCAATGCGTCGGCAGCAAATTTGATGTCCAGCACCGGTCCGATAATCTGGACAACGGTGCCAATATTCTGCTCACTCATTGGCAAAACTCCTAATTCGTATCGTCCTATGCGCCGACCTCGCCCGAACCCGCGACGATCTCGGTGATCTCCTGCGTGATGGCTGCCTGACGTGCACGGTTATAGGACAGATTCAGATTTTCGATCATCTCGCTGGCATTGTCGGACGCAGCCTCCATCGCCATGCGGCGCGCGGACTGCTCGGAGCAGTAGCTTTCCACCACCGCGCCGTACAGCACACCGTACAGGTATTCGGGAATGATCGCGTCAAACACCGCCTCTGGAGAGGGATCATATTCGGTCAGCACACGCGCGCCCGCCGGCTTATCGCCCTGCTCTTCGCGCTCAAAATTGGCAGGCAGCAGCTGAATACACTTCGGCTCCTGCTGCAAGGGCGAAACAAACTGCGTGTAGCAGAGGAAAACCTCGTCCACCTGCCCGCTGCGGAACATACTGAGCATATGCTCAACGATTTCGTGCGTGTCGCTGATTTTCATGGTTTCGGCAATGCCCGGATAATCCGCCGCAACCGGCCAGTCGCGCTTGGCATAATACTCCTGCGCTTTTTTTCCGATTGTGACGACTTGCGCCTTTTTGCCCTCCATCTCGGCGGCGGCCAGCTTGAACAGGTTGGCGTTATAGCCGCCCGCCAGGCCACGGTCGCCCGCGATGATAATATACAGGCTGTTCTTCACCGCGCGGCGGCGGGTATACACCGAGTCCCCCTCACGCGTTGCGGCAGCCAGCCGGGTGATGGTTTCATACATCGTGTTGAAATAGGGCCGCGCGGCCAGCGCACGCTCCTTGGCGCGGCGCATTTTGGAAGAGGCCACCAGCTCCATTGCCTTGGTAATCTGCATGGTGGACTGCACCGACTTGATGCGGCGCTTGATGTCCTTCATGTTTCCGGAAGCCATTGTTCAGTCCCCCTTCCGCTTAATGCTCGGAAAGGAACTTTGCTTTGAATTCCTCGATTGCCTTGGTCAGCTTCTCCTTGATGTCGTCGTCCATCTGCTTGGTCGCGCGGATGGTTTCCGGGATATCGCCGTAAACGCCGTCGATAAACTCAAACAGCTCTTTTTCAAACGCGGCAACCTGATCTGCCGGAATATCTAGCAACTGACCGGAAACGACAGCAAAAATGATGATAACCTGCTTCTCGACCGGAATCGGGCTGTTCTGCGGCTGCTTGAGCACTTCCACGATGCGCTCGCCCTGATTCAGACGCTTCTTGGTGTCCGCGTCGAGGTCGGAGCCGAACTGCGAGAACGCTTGCAGCTCGCGGTACTGCGAGTACGCCAGCTTCAGGGTGCCCGCAACCTTCTTCATCGCCTTGATCTGCGCATTACCGCCAACACGGGATACCGAAATACCGGGGTTGACCGCGGGACGGATACCCGAGTTAAACAGCTCGGTTTCGAGGAAGATCTGACCGTCCGTGATCGAAATGACGTTGGTCGGGATATACGCCGAAACGTCGCCCGCCTGCGTCTCGATGATCGGCAGCGCGGTCAGCGAGCCGCCGTTCTGGATGTTGGCTGCGCGTTCCAGCAAACGGGAATGCAGATAGAATACGTCGCCGGGGTATGCTTCACGTCCTGGCGGACGATGGAGCAGCAAGGAAAGGGCACGGTAAGCCACCGCGTGCTTACTGAGGTCATCATAAATGACCAGTACGTCCTTACCCTTGTGCATAAAGTACTCGCCGATCGAGCAGCCCGCATACGGCGCGATATACTGCAGCGGCGCGGACTCGGATGCGGTCGCGGCGACGATGCAGGTATAGTCCATCGCGCCGTTCTGCGCCAGTGTCTCGGCAACCTGTGCAACCGTCGAACGCTTTTGGCCAATGGCTACATAGATACAGACGACGCCCGTACCCTTCTGGTTGATGATGGTATCCAGACAAATCGCGGTCTTACCGGTCTGGCGGTCGCCGATGATCAGCTCACGCTGGCCGCGTCCGATCGGGATCATGGAGTCAATTGCCTTGATACCGGTCTGCAGCGGTACGTTAACCGGTGCGCGCTCGATGATGCCCGGTGCGGGGCTTTCAATCGGACGCGACTCGGTGGTATGGATCGGGCCCTTGCCGTCAATCGGCTTGCCCAGCGCGTCCACAACGCGGCCGAGCATAGCCTCACCCACCGGCACCTCCACGATGCGGTTTGTGCGTTTTACCGTGTCGCCTTCACGAATATCCTGATCCGAACCCAGGATTACGGCGCCGACCAGATCCTCCTCAAGGTTCTGCGCCATGCCATATACGCCGCCCGGAAATTCGAGCAGCTCGCCGGACATGCAGTTTTCCAGACCGTGAACATGTGCGATGCCGTCGCCGACGGTAACGACTGTACCGACGTCGGCCAGCTTGATCTGGCTCTGGTAGTGCGTGATCTGCTCTTTGATAATATTGCTAATCTCTTCGGGGCGTAATTCCATAAAGTCACCTACTTCCTTACGCGATAGTATTGGTCAGCCGTGCGGCAATCTCGCTCAAGCGAGTGCGCAGGCTGGTGTCGAACTGCTCGTTACCGAGCTTGACGACAATGCCGCCGAGGATGCTTTCATCCACCGACGTTTTGAGCACCACCTGTTTCCCGGTTACGGCGCTCATTTTGGCTTTCAGCTTTTCGGTCAATGCTTCGCTCATCGGCTTTGCCGTGATGGCGTGCACTTCCACGATGCCGTTTTCAAAGTAATACTGCTCTTTATATGCCTGGCACATATCTTGAATCAGGCCGATGCGGCCTTTTTCTGTAATCAGCATCAGGAAATTGAGCAGAAAAGGCTCAATTCGCCCTTCAAACGCCTTGCGCAAAACATTTTGCTTATCCTCCAGCGCGATGGACGGCGTCAAGAGCAGTTTGAGGAAATCCGGCTGCTGACCGAACACCTCACAGACCGCGGTCAGCTCGTCGAGATAGGCTTTTTCCTTTTTCTCGTCGGCTGCCACCTCGTACAGGCTCAGCGCATAGCGCTCGCTTACAATATCAGCCACCTGCGCTCACCCCACCTTGTCGATGAACTCTTCGATGAAGCGCTCGTGATCGGCTTCCTTAACATCGCGCTCGACGACCTTGGAGGCGATCATGACAGAAAGGCTGGCGACCTCGTCCTTAAGCTCGTTCATCGCCTTCTTGCGCTCCTGCTCAATGGTGCTCTCTGCCTTCTTCATCATGGCAGCGGCCTGCTGCGAGGACTCCTTGAGGATTTCCTCGCTGCGCACAGTCGCGCGACGGGTAGCGGAGCCGACAATCTCGGCCGCTTCCTCCTTGGCCTTGGCCAGACGCTCGGTGTATTCGCTGCGCATCTTCTCGGCCTCGGTCTGCGCCTTTTCCGCGTTTCCGTACATCGCCTGCACTTCTTCCTCGCGCGCGGCAAGCATCTTGCGCACCGGTTTAAACAAGAATTTCTTGATGATGGCAAACGTAATGAGCGTATTGCACATCGTCACAAGGATATTCCACCAGTTGATATAAACAAAGGACTGGAATATATCCGGCACTGTTTTACCTCCTTCCCAAACGGAAGATGATTCCGTTCATCCTGCTATGACCAGACCGCTTAGAACTGGCCGACGAACGGGTTGGCAAACAGAAGAATCAGCGCGACAACCAGCGCGTAAATACCGGTGGACTCGGCCATAGCGATACCGAGAATCATGGTACGGGTGATATCGCCCTGTGCTTCCGGCTGGCGGCCGATGGCGGCACACGCCTGACCGGCGGTGTAGCCTTCACCAATACCAGGGCCAAGACCTGCGATCATCGCCATACCGGCGCCGAGGGCGGACATGCCTGCTACAAATGCTTTGGGATCCATACTTTTTTTCCTCCTGAAAATGTTGTTGTTCAAAATTTGAGAATGGATTCGGTTATTGATTGCCGTACCTTGTGCGTCAGCTGCTGCCGCGCGCATCACCTACATAAGCCATGGTCAGCATACTGAAGATGAATGCCTGCATACAAGCAGTGAAGCAGTCAAAGTACACCGAAAGGATACCGGGCAAGCCGATCTGCAACAGCGGCACGGGCAGAAAGCCCAGAACCGCATTGGACAGAACCTCCAGCGCGCCCATGATCAGTGTCGAAATGACAAGGCCGCCCGCCATATTACCGAAATGACGGAAGGACATGGAAACCGGGGTGGCCACTTCGCTGAGCACATTAAGCGGCGCCATCACAAAGACAGGCTCCAGGAAGCCCTTCAGATAGCCGCCAATGCCGCCGTACTTGATCTTGTTGTACGTGATCAGGATGAACGTCATCAGTGCCCAGCCCAGCGTCGTATTCAGGTCGGCCGTTACCGGACGCATCCAGAACAGCGTCGCCAGCGAGCCGAACAACGAACTCATCAGCAGCGTTGCAATATAAGGCGAAAACGCCCGGCATCCCTGTCCCATGGTACTCTCGACCAGATTGTCAATCATGATGACAGCCTTTTCCGCCAGCGCCTGTTTGCCCTTCGGGATCTTCTCCATGCGGCGCGTGAGGAAAATGCACAGGAACAGGATAAACGCCATCACAATCCACGCATTTCGCATGGTTTCCGTGATAGGCAGGTTGGGATTACCGAACAAATATCCCAGTACCTGTGGGCCGTTTATTTCAACATTCACCGTCTAACCTCCTTTCCTCTGAACTACGTTATACCAGAGTAAAATCACTTTCGGAAAGAAGAGCGGAAGCACTGCGGCCAACGGATGGATAAACGGCGCTTTAATAGCCGCAAACACCGCAAGGCCGGTCAGCACATAGCGGAAAAAATAGCCGCGCCGCACGATGCGGGTCGCCTGATCCGGTGGGAACAGGGCGGCTTTGGCAACATTGTTGCCAATCATGCGAAATAAGACCAGCGCATAGGCCGCGCCCAGCATCAGGCTGATGCCCGCCCGCCACGCTTCACAACCGGCCAGCACAAAGATACCGAAGGCAATGAGCGTCAGCGGCACGATGCCACGCAGCATCCGAGCCGATTCCTCCCGCACGATTTGCTTTCCCGTCACGGCAGCTTCTCCTTTCTTTCACTTTCTCTGGCTTTTCGCTCGGTAAACCGCAGGAAATCCCGCAGTCCGCAGGCTGCAACCGCTATTCCGAGCAGGATTCCGAAAATCACCACACCGTTTCCCCAATCAAATCGGTTCCGAAGCCAAAGCGCTCCAAAACAACAGAGTACCGGCGGTGTGACAACTGTGAACCCAACCTGACTGAAATAAATCAAGTAACGCAGCACACTCCAATGATCTTTTTTTTGACTCAACCGCATTCCCCCTACTACCGATTTGATATTGCGAGCACAGCAGTGCCAAACAGGCATAGCTGTCCCTCCAACATATCGTTCTTATTATACCTAACTATACAAAAAAGTGAAACACTTTTATCAGGAATCTCTAAAAAAAAATTCATCCTCTTCTATTCATCGTATATATTTAACAATTCTTCTTTAAAAATCGGTACGGATAATGCGAATTTCATCAAATAAAGTATATTTTCCAATCGCACCTCCATAGTACCTTTCCCCCTTCTGTTGACATCCATACCCAACGGAAAAGGGAAAAAGCAGCGAAATACTCGCTGCTTTTATCTCATTGCTGTAACTGCTAAGTATTTACTTACAGAAAACGCTTCATGCCCTCGGTCGCGGCAGACGGCTCCTCGCTGAGGGAAACCGTAAAGTTCACGCTGTGCTGCGAGGAGAACTCATCGAGCATATTGAGGAACTCCTCTGCCTTTGCCACGTCCTTGACGCCGGTGATTTTATACAGGCCGTCAATGAACACGCGCGTAATATCATAGTTACCGGCGTGAATACCGCACAGGAATCCAAGCAGGCTTGCATAATCCTTGATCGGGTAATCGGTTGCATCAATCAGTCGCGCATCATGCGAAATATCAAAAGTCAACTTGTTGCCGCGCGAAATGCAAACCACGCTTCCCTTTTCTTCTTGTACCGCAGCGTTGACCTGATCAATCAATTCTTTGGTCTTACCAGAGCCAGTGCCGCCAATAATCAGTTTTACCATAGTTTTATATCCTCCCAACCTTTGAGGTTGTTTTTAGTGTACCATAGTTTGCCCCAAACCTCAAGCCTGATTTGCAAACTTTCCGTCATTTTGTCCATATTACGCCGCGCCGCCGCCGACCAGCTTTCCCATGAATTCGATCAGCAGTCCCGGAACGCTCCGCGCCGCCACATCTTCTGCTGCCGTGATCGGAAGCTGTAGCAGGGTCTCGCCTCCGCTCGTCACCGTCAGCTGCCCAATCTGCTGGCCTGCTGTAATCGGCGCCTGCAGCGCCTCCGGCAAATCCAATTGCGTTTCCAACTGCGCTGCTTTTTCCTTTTCCACCACAATCGACTGGTCATTCTGCAAGATCGGCTGCACAAAGTTCGCGTTGCCCAGCTGCACCGGAACCGGCTGCAGCAAATCATCCGGCGGTGTATAGACTGTGAAGTTGGCAAAGCCGTAATTGAGCAGTGCGGATGCGTCCGCCATACGGGTTTCCTTGGTCGGCGCCGCCATCACCACCGCGACCAAACTGAGTCCGTCCCGCTCGGCGCTGGCGGAAATGCAAAAGCCAGCTTCGGAAATGTACCCCGTTTTCAGCCCGGTCAGTCCCGGATAGCTTTTGAGCATTTTATTCGTATTGGCCAGCGAAAACTTTCCGCCGCGGATGCTGTCCATCCAGATACCGGTATACTCTAAAATTTTAGGGTGCCGCAGCAGCTCACAGGAAATGAGCGCAATATCACGCGCTGAAGTCATGGTTTTCTGCCCCATGCCGTCCAATCCGTTGGCATTGATAAACTGCGTATTGGTGCAGCCCAGCTCCGTGGCGCGCTGGTTCATGCGCTCGACAAACGCCGCCTCCGTACCGGCAAGGTGCTCTGCCACCGCTACCGCACAGTCGTTTGCCGAGCCAACCGCAATCGCTTTGAGCATATCATTGAGCGACATCTGTTCTCCCGGTTCCAGCCAGACCTGAGTCCCGCCCATCGAACAGGCGTATTCGCTTCCCGTGATCATGGTATCCAGCGTCACTTCGCCGCGCTCAAGCGCCTCCATTGTCAGCAGCATCGTCATGATTTTGGTGACCGATGCCGGCTGCAGCTGCTCATCGGCATTATACGCGAACAGTTCCTGCCCATTGGCCGCATATAGTGCGGCGGACTTGGCATTGAGCGCCCCCATTTCCGGCAGTGCCGCCGCCTGCACCAGCAGCATTCCGCCCAGTATGGCGGCGCAAATCATTTTTTTCACAGCCAACCACCCTTTCACCCCATTTTATGCCAGAGAACAAGCAAACATGCCTTTTGCATTGACAAAAGCTCCGCCATTGTTTTATGATTATAAAATTGGAGATCGGAGGGAATTTATTTTGCTGGAGAATATTCAAATCTTAGTCTCACAGATTACTGTGATGTTTCTGCTGATGGCAGTCGGTTTTATATGCGTTCGTCTGAAATACCTCAACAATGACGGAGCCGGCCAGCTATCGCTTATTCTGACGCGCATCGTCGCGCCCTGCGTCATCATCGATTCATTTCAGCGCCAATTCGATCCTGCGCTCGGCATGGATTTATTAGCCGCGGCAGGCTGTACTGTCATTGCCATGGGACTGTCCATGGCTGTTGGGCATTTCCTGTTTCGTGCCAACGGGCCGCACAAAAATTTTGCCGATAAGCGCATGTGCGTAGTGTTTACCAACTGCGGCTTTATGGCGCTGCCGCTTCTGGATGCACTCTACGGCTCCTATGGCTTGTTTCTCGGTTCCGCGTTTATTGCGGTTAACAATGTACTGCTTTGGAGCTACGGCGTTTCCCAGCTGTGCCGCGATACTACGCGGGCGCAAAAGCTGCGTAACGCCCTATTTAATCCCGCCACAGTCTCACTGGTCATCGGGCTTGTCTTTTTCCTGACGCCCCTCGATTTGCCGCAGATTCCCGCGACCTGCATTTCCTATCTGGCGTCGCTCAACACGCCGGTCGCCATGATTATTCTGGGTGCGTTTCTCGCGCAATGTGACCTGCGCGCCTGTTTTCAGGACAAGCAGGTGTATGAGATCACCGCGCTGCGCTTGCTCATTCTGCCACTGATTACGCTGGCAATTTTCCTGCTGCTCCCGCTTGGCAGTATATTACGTAATACCATGCTGATCAGCGCCGCCGCGCCGGTCGCCATAGCCTGCTCGATGTTTGGTCAGGTATACGGCACGGACTATCTGTTTTCCACGCGCGCGGTGGCTGTTTCCACCATTTTATCCGCCCTTACCATCCCGTCGATGATTGCACTGAGCGGCCTGCTCGGCGGATAACAAACCATATAAAAAAAACAGACTGCGAAATGCTTCACAGTCTGTTTTTCTTTTGCATGCAATTCTGGCTCTCACTCAATTTCAATCAGGACCGGACAGTGGTCCGAGCCAAATACATCACTTAAAATGCGTGCATCCTTGACCCGCTCGATAAAGCGGTCAGACACCAGAAAATAGTCGATGCGCCACCCGGCATTTTTTTCGCGCGCCTTAAAGCGGTAGCTCCACCACGAATAGGCGCCGGTTGCATCCGGATAAAAGTGACGAAACGTGTCGGTAAACCCAGCCTCAAGCAGCTCGGTCATCTTTTCGCGCTCCTCGTCGGTAAAGCCCGCATTACGGCGGTTGGTCTTGGGATTTTTCAAATCAATTTCCTTGTGTGCGACGTTCATATCCCCGCACACAATGACCGGCTTGTCCGCGTCCAGCTTTTGCAGGTAAGCACGGAAATCCGTCTCCCACTGCATGCGGTAGTCCAGACGCTTCAGCTCATCCTGCGAGTTGGGTGTATAGACCGTCACCAGATAAAATTCGCCGTAATCCGCGGTGATAACACGCCCCTCATGGTCATGCTCGTCAATGCCCAGACCATAGGTTACGGACTTCGGCTCGTTCTTGCTGAAAAGCGCCACGCCTGAATAGCCTTTTTTCTCCGCCGAGTTCCAGTATTCGTGATACCCCTCAACCTGCGGCGCCTGCTCAGGCTGCAGCTTGGTTTCCTGTAGACACATCATATCCGGCTGCTCCGCCGCGAGAAACTCAAAGAAACCTTTGCCCACGCACGCGCGCAGACCGTTTACATTCCAAGAAATCAGCTTCATAATTGCTCCTTTTATGCTGTAATTTCTACTGTGTTCCCATCCGGGTCCAGTATGCAGCTTTCATAGTATCCATCACCTGTCACGCGCGGACCGCTGACAACAGAATAACCGTCCGCCTGCAGCCGTGCGCTCAGCGCATCTACCTCCGCGCGCGAGCCGACCTGAAACGCCAGATGCGCCCAGCCGACACGCATGCCGTCTGCGGCAGGCTTTAGCTGCGGCCGCGTCATCAGCTCCAGACGCGCACCGTCCGCAAAGGACAAAAAATAGGTTTGCAGACCGGTTTTGGGATTATGGTATAACGCACCTGCGACACCGCCAAAATACGTTTCATAAAACACGCGTATCCGCGTAAGATCATTGGTATATAGTGCGATATGCGTGATTTTCATAGCATTACCTCACCCGCGCAGAATCCCGCTTTCGTCGATACGGTGCACAGCCTCTTCCATCCGCTCCGGCGGCACAACCAGCGCAAACCGCACATAGCCTTCACCTTGCGCGCCAAACGAGCTGCCCGGCACACAGATAACGCCGGTCTTTTCCATCAGCTCCAGCACAAAGTCCACAGAAGAAGAAAACCGTTCCGGAATTTTTGCCCATACAAACATCGTGCCTTGCGCATCCGGCACATCCCAGCCGATACGGCGCAGCCCGCCGCACAGCGCATCGCGCCGCGCCATGTAGCCTTCCCGATTGCGACGGACGATATCCTGCGGACCGGTCAGGGCTGCAACCGCACCTGCCTGAATCGGGTAAAACATGCCATAGTCAATCTGAGAGCGGAACGCACGGAAGCGCGCAATCACCTCTCGATTGCCCAGCGCAAACGATACGCGCATACCGGTCAGGTTGTAGGTTTTAGACAGCGAGTTAAACTCGATCCCCACCTCTTTCGCCCCCGGAATGGACAGAAAGGAAAGCCCCTGCTCTCCGTTGAGCATCAGGTCCGAATACGCGTTATCGTGCACTACAATAATATTGTGCTCCCGTGCAAAAGTGACCAGTTTTTCGTAAAACGCACGGTTTGCCACCGCAGTCGTCGGATTATTCGGATAAGATATCACGATTGCCTTGGCGCGCTCGGCGATATCTTCCGGAATATCGGCAAAATCCAGCTGCCAATTGTTTTCCGCACGGAGCGGATACAAGCCGACCGTCGCGCCGGTCATCATCGGGCCGAATGAGAAAATGGGGTATCCCGGATCGGGCGCAAGAATGAGGTCATTGTGCCCCGCGAAAGCAAAACCGATATGCGCAATGCCTTCCTGCGAACCGCCGACGGCCATGATTTCATCCGCCTCCAGCGAAACCTCATACCGGCGACGGTACCAGTCCTGCACCGCCGCTATCAGCTCCGGCGTTTCGTTCAAAGAATACTTATACTGCTCCGGTTTGCGCGCAGCCTCGCTCACCGCCTGCATCACATGTGCGTCCGGCTGAAAATCGGGCGTACCGATGGACAGGTTGATCACATCTGCGCCACCGGCAATCAGCGCGCGTTTTCTTTCGTCCAGCCGATTAAAAATATTGCTTTCTGCGGTCTGGCCCGCCTTGATAAACTGCATTTTCCTTATCTCCCCAGTAAAAATTCCACAACTGTACGATTAAAGCGGGACGGCTGCTTCGCTGCGACAAAATGATCCCCGTCGCGAAAGATTTCCACCCGGCAATGCGGAATGTGCGCGGCCATTTCCTTTGTCTGGCTGTCGCGCACAATATCATGCTCTCCCACAATAATCATTGTTGGCATAGTTAGCTTTTTCAAATCGTCCATCACGACGCCGTATGGATAAACCATCAGGCCGAACACATCACGCTTGCGCGCCGCCCGCTGGCTGAACCTTCCCAATACGCGCAGCGCACCGTAAGCGGCGCAAACCGGCATCTGGAAATACGGCTTCATTCCCGCGAACATTTCCACATTTGCACCGTTCAAAATCAGCTTGTCGACATACGCAGGAAACATCAGCGCAAACTTAATCGCCAGATTGCCGCCATCCGAAAAACCAAGAACATACGCTTTTTGGATGCCGAGCGTATCCAAAAGCGTTTTCAAATCCTGCGCCATCAGCTCAAACGATAAACCACGCGTTCCAGCTTCCGACGCGCCGTGCCCTCGGCTATCCACCGCAATCACACGAAAAAAACGGATAAATTCCGGAATCTGTGCCTTCCAATAGGAGCTGTCCTCCCCATTTCCGTGCAGCAGAACCAACGGCTTTCCACGTCCTGCATCGTAGTAAGCAATCCGGGCGTCGCCACAGCGAACAAACTCCGGTTGAAATTCATACATAGGCTACTCCATACCTTTCCTGCACTGTTCCACAAACTCTACCGGATGCTGAATAATCTGCGCGGTTTGCAGAACATCATAACCTTCACGCAATAAGCGGCGTGCGACAACCTCCATAGATTCTCCGACCTCAACCATGTGCCAGTCCGGATCATAGAGCCGCACCACCCGCTGATGCCACTCGTGCATTTTAGGTGGATGCACCAGTTCCACATCCAGAAAATCATGAAGTTTCTCCAAAAAAGCATCAAAGTCATCCACTTCAAAATACAATTCCATATTGTTCGACTGGTGCAATACCGTACACTTAGGAATATCAACCAATTGGTCAAAATCTTCCTGAATGGCAAACCCTCCGGAAAAGGTGACATTGCGGCCAAGGTCGAGCGCAATAGTTTGGTCAAACAAATCGTGATAAAACTTTTTAGAAATTTCTACATTCCGCACCGCCAGCACAGGCAATCGATATTGGAGCATGGCAATTCCTCCGTCACAATCCGCAAGAGCGGCTCTTTCTACGTCCGTAATTTGTCAGAAACATAATGAAATACATTATATTTCTTATTGTATCACAGTTGCAGCCCGCGGTAAAGAACAGAGCACTTGCTTTGCGCCGTCGAATCCCACAAAAATACTTGGACATATCCAAACGGAATTCGACGGCGGCTTTTGCCGCACCGAACCGTATTTACGCACATCAATTGTCCAAAACCTGCAGCAGCCGGGACCAATTTTGTACAATATGTGTTGCTCCCGCCTGCTGCAATTCCTGAAACCCACCGAAGCCAAACGTCACGCCCACACAATCGATACCGCATGATTGTGCGCCCTCCACATCATGTTTTCGATCTCCAACCAGCACTGCCTTGCTTTTGTCCGAAACTGATAGCAATTGAAGCGCCTGCTCCACAACCTGCGCCTTTGTACTGATGCTGCCGTCCAGTGTTGCGCCGGATACCGCGGCAAAATACGGGGCAATATCAAAATAATTTAATATTTTTTCGACAAACACTTTCGGCTTTGAGGATGCAATAGCCAATGTTTTCCCGGCTGAGCGCAACGACCGCAGCATGTCCGGTACGCCGTCCAACAGCAAATTCTCCTTCCAGCCGGTTACTGAAAATCGCTCTCGATATGCCGCGACAGCCTGTTTCGCCTGCGCATCATCAAATTCATAACAACGCCGAAACTCATCATACAGCGGAGGCCCGATGAAATGCTCCAACGAAGTCAAATCCGGCTCCTCAATCCCCATTTTTGCAAGTGCATACTGCACCGATTTCGTAATCCCCTCACGCGGATCAGTCAGCGTGCCATCCAAATCAAATAATATGTACTGATACATTTTAACCTCCATATGCAAAAAGCAGCAACCGAAGTTGCTGCTTTATCCATGTGCGCATCGAGTTATCTTTCCGGGCCGTCGCCAGCCAAGTATTGTCACCGTAAACGAGCTTAACTACTGTGTTCGGAATGGGAACAGGTGTACCCTCGTCACCATTGA
>NZ_JBQKJP010000060.1:0-13252 GCF_052117205.1 Candidatus Agathobaculum pullicola
CTACACCGTGGTGATTAAACCTAATATAACTGACTAATTTCGGCCGCTGCTTAAACCGCACAGCGGCCGCTGGACCACCGCACCAACGGCCGCTGTGTGCCGCAGAATGCACTTAATCATTCGTCTGTTTCCTACCCACAGCACGAACGGGCATTTTTCTTGGCTTGTCATCTCATAGAGTTTGTCTCTACCTATGCCTGTGTAAGCGGTCGCTTCATCAATCGTAAGGTAAGGCTTTACCCAAACCGGCACGGTTTCCACCCGATTACCTGAATTGTTCAATTCAGCCTGCTTATTTCCCATAACACCACCTCCATCAGAGGAAATACTGCGATGACAGGTATTCCTCAAATTGTTTTCTTTTAATCAATCGCTTTGCTCCGTTCCAAAGAACGAAAGGGCAATCTTCGCTATTCGACAGTTCTTTTATCTTTGATGCGCCAATACCCGAATATTCCGAGGCTTCTTCAACTGTAAGGTTCATCTTCTTCCAAATTGGGACACTCGACATTTTGGATTTAAGTTGTTTGTCAGACATACGCTGTAACCTCCTTGCCTTTGGTGATTACATCATACTCAAAAGTCTGCGGTACGCCAATTATGCGAATCGGCTCATCGCAGACTTGACTTTTTCCTTAAATCGAGTATTGCCTTTCAATAAATTCGTCAAAGACTTTCCTTTTAATCATTCTTCTGCTACCAATCCAAAGAACAAAAGGACAATCCTGACTTTCCGTCATTTCATAAAGCTTTCCCATTCCAATACCGGAATAAGCTGCCGCCTCCTCAATAGACAGGTTTGGTTTACACCAAAGAGGAATGTTGTAACGCTTCTTTTTTTCACTGCTATTTGACATTCCTGCACCCCTTTCCTTTGACCGAGGTGCGTTTGTCATAAACGATGTAATCCCAACCGCTGTTATTGCACTTATCGCAGTGGTCTTTGCTTTTCGCAAACGGGTCAAGACGCCTGACAACATAGTTTGGGTCGTGGATATAGTCGCTCAGGCACTTGGGGCATAAGCAACGAACATCTCCGTTTCTGTCTGTGTTGTAAATCCATAAACCGAAAGTCTTTTTAAGAGCTGCGTTAATTTGCTTCCAAAGCCTTTCATCGTTTACCGAACCAATGTAGTCTGTCAGTTCATCCTTATTGACGGTCTGTATCTGTTCAAGAAGAACCATTGACGGCTTCTTCAGACCGAAGTCCTCACCCAAAATGATGTGTGAAGGAAGATACTTCTTTTTCATCACAGCCGTAACAGCCGCAACAATAATTGTCGGAGCGTTTGCATTAAAGTTGTCCGCCTGAATTACCATTACAGGTCTCTCTCCCGACTGGACAGACCCCTCTCTTTTTCCAAAATCGTAGTAGAATAAATCTCCACGCTGAATTTCTTTTCTCTGCATATATGTATAACCTCTCTGCTCATTTATTATTGAAAGTGCATTTCGTATCCGGATTTGAAATAACCCCTTCACTCATTTGGACAAAGGGGGTCAAAATGCACACCCAAAATCAGAGGTTTTCATAAAATTTCTTGAAATTTTTTCTTGCGGCGGCAATCGACTTATCTACAACGCTGTAATATACGCCTTCTTCCTTTGCGATTTTTCTTGAACTCATACCTAACAAAATCGCTTTAATCAGTCTTTCTCTCTGAACAGGTTTCAGCATTTCCAATACCTTTCTGACTTTCGCAATTTCCAACTGGCGAAGCTGTTCCTTTTCTTCCTCAATCTGTTTTTCCTCCGCTTGCTCAAACGGGTCAACAAACGGAGTAATCAGTTCCCGGTGGAATTGTTCAGAGATGTCATCTTCATACCCGTACACATCGATTGTTCTTTTTGCTCGCTTTTCGTACTTATCGTTGTTTCTGTATGACTCGTCAATCACTTCTCCCTGAGCCATAGAAAGCAGAATGAACGGAGTGTACCGACGGATAACATCAGGGTATTTAACCCACAATTCTTCTTCCGCCAGTTCTGTTACAATCGCCCATTTCTCCGTGCCGGTGTAACCGTGGTACTCATACCGCAGATTGATGAGTTTGCAGTCGTTCGCAAATAATAATTCCTGTTGTTCTAATGAAAGTTTTGTCATTGTCGTAATCTCCTTGAATTTGAATTTTTGAATTTGGTTGAAATCAAAAATTCGGAGATTACGGATACTTGGCGATATAAGCCAGCCACTTATATGTCACGGTCTTGCTCCTTTCGGGAGCGACAAAAAAGCCGGACACCAAGAACATTAGGATATTTCTATCCCTTAATTCTCAGCGTCCGGCAATTTGATGACTCAGGAGCTTTCGCTCAAGGACTCGTGGCTCGGTACATCTGCCCGATATTTAATTGTTCGCTCTGTTATTACTTCTTGTTAATCTGTACTTGACCGTTCCCTTGCGTAGGGATAGGTCAACCTCTACTACTCTGTGGCAGTTCGGACATTTCAGTTCAATCACGCCTGTTGTCATTGTTACCTTGTCAAAAATACGCCAGCCACAGTTTTTGCACCTTACGATTATCTTTTGTTCCAACGATTTCATAGCTCGCTCACCTCCGGATAAACCGTAACCAAATCAAAAGGATTATCAAGATAGGGTCATTCATCGTTTCGTTTATGACATCTGTGAGTTTCGTTGCAAGCGTGATACCCAAGTTGTCCGTATCCTGCCAGCCGAGACAAGTGGTTAAGTCGCCCTGTGGGTCTGCGTCTATGAGCAACACTTTCTTTCCCTGCATTGCAAGACCGACACCGAGGTTTACCGTAGTGGTCGTCTTTCCAACTCCGCCTTTTTGATTGCATATCGCAATCGTTTTGCAGTTCGACACTTTGTGCGTCCTCCTTTCGTAAAATTCATAGCCATCGCAGTATGGCTATGTACTTGACCGGCTCATTTCCTAACCGGTCGGGCAATATTTGTTCTCAACACCCCTTGCCGAGCAAAAAGCTCACGGGAAGTCACTAAGGAACAGATTGCTAATCTGTATCATAGGAATTTCACCTCTGCCGGGTACTCCGCCAGCTCCGTAGAGAAGTATCATTATCCTTCTGACTGTCATCGCCGTAACAGGGGCAACCTATTACTTATACCGGGAGTTCTCGCTGTTCTGCAATGCAGAAGTCACGGCGTACCCGATAAGGTGGCTAAAATCATCAGAATTAAAGTCTTAGTGAATGATTTATTCAGTTGTCAAAATACAAGTGAATGGGCTGACCTTTTCGTGGTTCGGAATTAACCCCTTCACTCATTTGGACAAAGGGGGTCAAAATGCACACCCAAAATCACCCCTTTTTCAAAAAATTCTTGAAAATATTTTTTTAGAAACAAAAAAGCCGCCTATTTCCCTCGTAATTGAGGTCAATAGACGGCGGGTAGAAATATTCATAATTTTGGTGTATAATAGGAAATTAAGAGAAAGACAAATAAGAATTTGTCGGGCAGTTTTGAACTGGGGATTACATATTTTGGGAGGTAGATACTTATGAAAACCAGACTTGAACAAGTTTTAGAACGCTATCTCAACGGACGCGAGGTAGTTGTATGGGGTGTTCCGACACGCCGTTTGCTTCGTGCATTAAAACCTTTTAAATTTCGTGTTGACGATCGCGTTGACCCTCAATATCATTATGTTGTTGCTGTAAACGATGACGACTTATCCGACTTTTTATCCGATGAACAGAGCAAGTCGTTTCAATACGCTAATGACTATCTGACGTTTGACGATGAGGGAGGCGAACTTCCGTTTGAACGAATGTGCTTCAATGTCCCCGTTGGCAGGCAAACGTATTTTGGAGACGGTGTCGTAGGAGCTTGCAAAAACGGGTATATCAAGAGCATCGGCCAATTTACATCGATTAACGGCACGGCAGAGATCCATGTGAACCATCAGTTAAACATGACCTTTGTAAGCGACGATATTCAAAACTTCTTCAATGAAGAGAGTATGGCTATATTCCATGAAAAGCTGCGAAAGGACCCGAAACACCCTTATGCTTACAGCAAAGAACCTATGACCATAGGTAGCGATGTTTATATCGGCGCACATGCATTCATCAATGCTTCCACTGTGACAAGCATCGGTGACGGTGCTATAATCGGCTCGGGCGCAGTGGTTCTGGAAAATGTTCCTCCTTTTGCTGTCGTCGTTGGTGTCCCTGCGAGAATCAAGCGTTACCGCTTCTCAAAGGAGATGATTGAAACCCTGCTTCGTGTCAAATGGTGGGACTGGAGTATAGAGGAAATTAATGAAAATGCTGATGCGCTTATATCACCTGAACTATTTATGAAGAAGTACGGGGGTTTATAGCGTATATGCGAGTAATACGAAATTTGTATATCGTGAGCATAACACGAAGCCGACAAATTCCAATTTGTCGAACTTACTCTAAATTGGCAAAGACCGCTTACATCGTGTAGGCGGTCTCTTTTCGTATTTAGATATATTTAATTTTGACCTTTCTTTTCTTGGCTGAAAGCACCTTGCAGAGAACATCGTCAACTCCGTCGGTGTATCTGCCTTGTGCAATCAGACTGTTCTTTAAGCGGATAAGTGATTGTATTACTCTGCTATATTCGTCATCATTAAGATAGATATGGAACTTTTCTTCTCTCACAGTCGCTTCCTCCATTCATTGAATTTTGCTCTGATTACCGAAACATCTGCTTCGACATCAGAATAAATAAAGATATGTACGCTTTTGAAAACTGCTTTTACTCTATCGGCATACTCCGCTTCCGTTTCGGTTGTCTTAAAAGGGAGTTTTACAAGTTTTATATTTCGCTGCTTGCATAGATGGCTTTTGAGAACCTCCATATGTTCTGAGCCGTTCGTAAATTCTATCGCCAGCTTTTCTGACGGAATGTAGGTTTCAAGTGGTATTCCTAATAGTTTATCTGAACCGAGCTGTACCTTTAATCCTTTTTGATTGGCGTAATAGGCGACCGCCAAGCCGGGGAATACGGAGCGATATTCTTTTTCGCACACAGTGCATTTTTCTCCGATAATTGTTCTATCGCTGATTTTTGCTTTCCAAGAGTGTCCCAGTGAACATTTCCACCACACACTTTTCATCGACCTTCTTGACACTTGTGTCGGGAGCAGAGAGTTTTTTTCGTAATCCCATTCAGCAAGCAGTTTCCTGTCCGTTGTGGCTAAATCATTGTATCCTGCAAGAACCGCCCTGTCCGCACAAACCGGGCATACTGTTCCTTTTACACGAGCATTGATAACGGACTTCCACTCATTGCCACAGGTCTTACACTTCCACCAAACATTGTGTCTTGATTTTGCGTTTACCTCATCAGGCATTAGGGGATAATTTCTTTCTGACCACTCAGCCGCAAGTTCAGGGTGCGTAGTCGCCAAGTCATTAAATCCTTTGAGCAATGTATATCCGCTGCAATACGGACATCTGCTCCCACCGGCACGGGTTGAAATAAGAGTGTGCCACTCGTTTCCGCAATCTTTGCATTTCCACCAAGCCTTACTGTTTGCAAAGGCTGTCACCATTGTAGGTAGCAACGGAAGATTTCTGTCAGACCATTCAGCAGCAATATCGGGATACTGTGAAGCAAGGTCATTGAATCCGGCAAGGACTTTATTGTGTGAGCAGTATGGACAGCCTGTTTTATTGATTGTTCTGCTTTTGACAGTAGCCGTCCACTCGTGACCGTGTTCGCACTTCCATATCACTTTTTTATGAGAACCGGCAGTAACCTCCGTTGGCTTAATCGTGTTTTTCTCAGACCACTCTAATGACAATTTCGGCTTTACCGTAGCCAAATCGTTAATACCCTCAACAACCCTTGCTCCTGAACAAATGGGGCAGCCTTCGCCTTTGGAACGAGCCTTCACGCTCGCCTGCCATTCGTGACCGCAACTGCCTTTCCACCAAACTCTCTTGTTTGAGCCGTAAGTAATATTATCGGGAGTAAGCGGAAAGTTCCTTTCCGACCATTCCGAAACAAGCTCCGGATGTACTTTCGCCAAACTATTACTCATAGCAAAACCGCTCCTTCCTCTCTGTTTGCACTCATTATATTGAGGAAAGAGAAATCGGGGTAGTTTGCGAACATGGGGAGAAATAAAAAAAGCCCCTTGAAAAAGGTTCATCCTCTTTCAAGGGATTATTCGACAAACGGGAAGTTATGATTATCTATACTCTTCAGGAAGTTCCATATGAAATACTTCGCACAACAACTTTACATCATGCATATCATTTTCATCATAATCGTATCCCAAATGGAACAGCAGTTGACTATACGGTTCAATACAAGAAACTTCTATTTCCTCAATTTTTCCTATTCCCGAAAAAATCTCTGATGGAAAACAATCCCCTTCGTAAAGAATTTCACCATTTTTTGTATATTCAAAACAATGTAAATCAATAATTCTTTTCTTCAAATCCTCCCATACTGTATGGTTCGTTGTTGTATACTCCATTTTTATCTCATAGAAACCATTGTTTTTAATTATCTGTATAAATTTATGATAATCTTTCTTTTCTACAAATATATCAATATCGTTATGTCTTCTTGTTTCATATCCAATAAGCGCATCTACACCCCAACCGCCGTCAAGAAATACTTTAATCTCCGCATCCGTTGCAAGTCTGATAATCTGTTTTGCATCTGTTATACTGACCATATTTTCCTCCCCTAAATCCCGATTTGTTTATCTGTCTTTTCAAATAATGGGCGACCTCGAAAGAAAGTCGCCCATTCACACTTTGAAATTATGCGATTTTTTTGCCTCTGCACGTTTTCCTACATCGATTGGTGTAAGTTTGGTGTAAGGCGTAAGGTTTTTCGTTTCCCCTGTGTCCGAAAACCCTTGATATTACGGGCTTTTTCGCGTTTCGGTCAATCTAAGGGCTTCATTGTCGGGAACAGAAGCACATCACGGATGGATGCGGAATCGGTCAGCAGCATGACCAGACGGTCGATACCCATACCCATACCGCCCGTGGGAGGCATGCCGTATTCCAGCGCATTGACAAAATCATCATCCATCATGCTGGCTTCATCATCGCCTGCCGCGCGCAGCGCAACCTGACGTTCAAAGCGCTCGCGCTGATCAATCGGATCATTAAGCTCAGAGAACGCATTGCACAGCTCGCGGCCGACCACGAAGCACTCAAAGCGCTCGGTCAGGCGCGGGTCGGATGCCTTGCGCTTGGCCAGCGGCGATATCTCAACCGGATAATCCGTGATGAAGGTCGGCTGAATCAGATGCTCCTCGACGAACTCGTCGTAGCACTGCGCCAGCAGATCGCCCCAGCTTTCCTTACCCTTCTCGATCTCTACCCCCTTGGCCTTGACCGCGGCAAGCGCCTGCTCGCCATCCATCGCCATAAAGTCCAGACCGGCATACTCCTTGACTGCCTCGGCCATGGTCATGCGACGCCAGCCCTTGGCAAAATCAAGCTCTGTGCCCTGATAGGTTACCTTAGTCGTGCCGAGCACCTTTTCGCATACATGTACGACCATGTCCTCGGTAATATCCATCATGCCGTTGTAATCGGTATACGCCTGATACAACTCAATGGTGGTAAACTCCGGATTATGCTTGGTATCCATACCCTCGTTTCGGAAGATACGGCCAATCTCATACACTTGCTCAAAGCCGCCCACGATCAAACGCTTGAGGTGCAGTTCGGTTGCAATGCGCATATACATATCAATATCCAGCGCATTGTGATGAGTGATGAACGGACGCGCGGCTGCACCGCCCGGAATGGTATTCAAGCAAGGTGTTTCCACCTCCATGAAGCCGCGTGCATCCATAAAGTTGCGAATTTCGCGCACAATCGCCGAGCGCTTCTCAAACGTATCGCGCACCTCGGGATTGACAATCAAATCCACATAACGCTGACGATACCGCATATCGGTATCCTTCAGACCGTGCCACTTTTCAGGCAGCGGCGCGAGGTTTTTGCTCAGCAGCGTCAGTTCATGCACCGCAACCGAAATTTCACCCTTCTGGGTGCGGAACACCTCGCCCGAAACACCGATGATATCACCGATATCAAACTTTTTATAGCCCTTGTAGACCTCATCGCCCACGTTATCACGCTTAATATAGAGCTGCAAACGACCGTAACGGTCGGACAGATCGGAAAACGAAGCCTTACCCATGATTCGTTTGCTCATCATGCGGCCGGCCAGACGGACTGTTTTCCCCTCCAGCTCCTCAAAATGCTCATGAATATCGACCGTGTGATGATCACGCTCAAAGCGTACCTGCTGATACGGGTCCGCGCCCGCCGCCTGCAGTTCCGCCAGCTTTTCACGGCGGATACGCTTGAGCTCATGCAGTTCTTCTGCGGTCTGCTCGTGCTGTTCCTGCGCCTGATGCTGTTCTGCCATAGTTTCCCCGTCTTTCTTCTTTTATTTCTTAATATCCATTACCTGATACTTGACCACGCCGATCGGCGCTTCCACCTCGACAATCGTGCCGACCTTTTTGCCCAGCATCGCTTTACCGAAGGGCGATTCATCCGAAATCTTGCCCTCCATCGGGTCGGCCTCCTGCGAACCGACAAAGTGGTATTCCTCCTCCTCGTCCAGCTCCAGATCCTTCACCACAAACCGGCAGCCGGGAGAGATTTCATCAGCCGCGTATGTGTCGCCGGTTACAACGACTGCCAGCTTGATGATTTCCTCCAGCTCCGCGATGCGGGAATACAGCTTGCCCTGCTCGTTCTTTGCTTCGTCATACTCCGCGTTTTCGGACAAGTCGCCAAACGAGCGCGCTTCTTTCAGCTGCTCGGCTACCTCATCTGCACGGGTGGTTTTCAAATATTCCAGTTCTTCCTTATAAGCGTCCAGGCTCTCCTGGGTCAGTTTGATTTCTTTCGCCATGATTGCAAACCCTTCTTATTTCATAGGTTCAGCGGCATCATGCGCCGCCGTACAGTACTCCTTATTATACGGTAACATTCGCCGCACTGTCAAGCGAGCAAGTGTATTTTTGCACATTTTGACCGATCCGGCACGGATTCATCCCAGAATTTCGACCGCTTTTTGCAATTGCGGGTCCTGCGCCGGAGAGAGGAAATAAAAGTCCGCCAGCTGCGCATCGGTCAGCGCAACCTCGATATCAGGCGCAATGCCCACGCCCGCCAGATTATTCCCCTTTGGGGTAAAATACTCTTCCACCGATAGGTTGAGCGCTGACCCGTCGGATAACGCAAAGGTCTGCTGAGCACGGCCTTTGCCCGTGGTGTGCGTACCGACAAGCGTAGCTCTGTCATATTCCTGCAAGGCAGCAGCGAAAAATTCGGCTGCCGAAATGCTCTGATCGTCCACCAAAACCGCAATCGGCTGGTCGATCTTATCCGCATCCGACTCATACACGGTCTCGCTGCCGCTTTTGGTACGCAGTGTCATGATCGTGCCCTCAGGCAGCAGCGGATCGAGCATTTCGCTCATCTCTTTGACGCGCCCGCCGCCGTTATGCCGCACATCCAGCACCAGCGACTGCGCGCCGTCTGCCAACAGTCCGTCCAACACCTGCCGAAACTGTTCTGCGGCACCAGCATGAAAATTTTCGATACGAATATAGGCGATGTTTCCATCCAGCATTTGGCCCCATGCCATCTTCTGTGTCACGATCACGCGCTGCATCGTTGCCTCCTGCACAGCGCCGCCCTTCTCTTTGCTGAAAGATACAGTGATTTCAGTGCCTTCCTCCCCTTGAATCGCATCCACCACAGCATCCGCGCCATCCTTCTCGACGGTCAGGCCCGCCGCACCGACGATATAGTCCCCCTTTTGTATACCGGCCTGCGCTGCGGGAGAGTCATCACACACCAGACTCACGCGCACGTTATCCTCTCCGATGATCACTGTCACACCGATACCGCTGCCCTTTCCCTCGCCGCTTAACCGATACGCCTCATACTGGTCGGCCGGTATGTAGGTCGACCACTGGTCGTCCAACCCGGTTACATAGCCAACCGCCGCATAATCCGCCACCTTTTCCTCATCCATATCACCCACAAACTGCTCGGCCGCAATGCGGTCAATTTCTCGCAGCTTATCCTCCACCGCGGACGTACGCCAGCCCATGGCCGCAAAACATCCCAAAACCGATACCGCCGCCGTGGTCACACAAAGAAATAACGCCGTTCCCACAGAAACCCTATTTTCCTGCCATCCAAACATCCAATTCCCTCCAACAACAAAGGGAGAGCAGATGCCCTCCCCTTTGATTCATAATTGCATTACGTAAAGCTGAAGAAACTCTTGGGGTCAACCGTCGAGCCGTTCTGATACACCTCAAAGTGCAGATGCGGGCCGGTCGAGTTGCCGGTAGAGCCGACATAGCCGATGACCTGTCCCTGCTCAACATACTGGCCAACCGAGACAATGATGCTGGACTGATGTCCATAAGCCGTCATCGTGCCGCCGCCATGGTCGATTACCGTGTAGTTGCCGTAACCGGAAACCCAACCCGCGGTAGTCACCGTACCGGATGCCGCTGCCAGAATCTCTGCACCATGGCTTGCGGGAATATCCTCACCGGCATGGAACTTGACCGTGCCATAGATCGGATGCACACGATAGCCGTATGCACTCGATGTTGTCGTGCAGCTCGGCGTCGGCCAGACAAAGGTACCGCTGTACGGCACACCGCCGGAAGCCGCCGACTGCGCAGACAGCGCTGCGATCTGGTTGCTGACTTCCTGCATCTCACCGGAAATACGGTCATACTCGGCTTCACTTTCCGCCTTATAGGCCTCAATGCTCTGTGCCAGTGCAGCCTGTTCGGCCTCGCTCGCCGCCAGCTCGTCGACCTTATAGCTCAGATTCTCCTGATACTCTTTCTGAGAATCCTGCGTATCCTGCAGTTCCTGCTTCTTCTGCGCGATATCTTCCTTCGCGGCGGTATACTCGGCAACTACCTTTTTATTGTCATCCATAATCGCCGTGATGATTTCCATACGGGACAGCAGGTCGGAAAAGCTCGAGGAGTTGAGCAACACTTCCAGATAGCTGGTGTCGCCCTGCTCATAGGTCGTGCGCACGGTAAGCGCAAACTCCTCTTCCTTTTGCTCAAGCGCGTCCTCCGCCGCAGCCAGCTCAATGGTCTTGACGTCAATCTGATCCTGCAGTCGCTCAATATACGCCTCAACCGTGGCAATCTCTTCCTTGGTCAGGGTAATTTCACTTTGCAGCGCAGCGCGGGTTGCTTCCACGTCGCTGGCCTGCTTGGTCAGCTCCGCAATTTTTTCTTTAACCGCCGCTTTCTGATCCTCCAGCGAGGACAGCTTATTCTGTAACTCGTCCGCATCCTCGGCAGCGGCTGCAAAAGTCAAGCTGGTCAGCAACATAGAGGCCAGCAGTGCAACCACAAGAACAGCCGCAATCACACAGGATATCAGCCGCGTCGTGTTTTTTTTCATCATAATGATATTCGCTCCTTTATCTGTCGCCAATACATCACACATCCATAAACTTGCGAATGCTCGTCACCGAACCGCCGATGCCGAACAGGACACCCGCACCCAAATATATGCCCAGCACCAGCCAGCGCAGTCCGTCAAACGGGAGAATGTGGAAATACGGGATAACGCCGCTTGCGACGTTGGAAAGTTCCGTGTACAGTCCCCACTGTGCAAGAAATGCCAAACCACCTGCCAGCAGTCCCAGCACCATACCTTCAATAACGAACGGCCAGCGAATAAACCAGTTGGTCGCGCCGACCATCTTCTGAATGGAAATTTCCTCACGGCGTGCAAACATAGCCAGCTTTACCGTATTGGCAATGATAAAAATGGAGATAACCGTCAAGCCGACCACCATTGCCAGCGCAACAATATTGAATACGCGCTGCACCTGAATCAGCTTGGAAATGACCTCCTCATCCGCACGGATATAATCTGTGCCGTCCACTGCGGCGATCTGTTCAATCGTCTCTTCGGCCAGCGTTGGATCCTTCAGGGTGAAAATAAAGCTGTTTCGCAGCGGATTATTTGCAGAATTATAATTCTCCAGAATTACCGCGTCTTCGCCCAATTCCTCTCGGTATTTCTCCAGCGCTACATCGCGGTCCTCAAAGTCAACCGTTGCGATATTGTCGATCCTGTTGAACTGCGACCCCAAGGCTTTCGCCTCGCGCGTGGTCAGGCTGTCATCAATGAATACCACAATCTCGTTGGATTGCTGTAATTCCTGAATGCTCAAATCAATATTATACGCAATCAGCGTCACGGTTCCTGTCAAAAGCAGGCAGGCGATCATGATAAGCACCGCCGCAATCGACATAAACCCGTGCTTGAATATATTGCGGAAGCCTTCCTTCCAATAATAACCAAAACTTCTCATAACTGATAGTACCCACCTGTCTGGTCGCTGACAACCTCGCCCTTGTCAATCATCACAACGCGCTTTTCAAACTCGTCCACCAGTCCCTTTTCGTGTGTCACGATCAGCACGGTGGTGCCCAATTCGTTGATCTTTTCAAACAGGGTCATCAGTTCAAGCGAGCGTGCGGGATCGAGGTTTCCGGTCGGCTCGTCCGCGATGATGAGACGCGGGTTATTGACCAGCGCACGCGCAATCGCAACACGCTGCTGCTCACCACCAGAGAGATTCATCGGTTTAATCTGTGCTTTGTCCGACAAACCGACCAGTTCCAGCACATATGGCACGCGTTCTCTGATCGCCTTTCCCTTTGCACCGATGGTACGCATGGCAAATGCGACGTTTTCATAAACCGTTTTATTGTTAATCAAGCGGAAATCCTGATATACCACGCCCAAGGTACGGCGCAGATACGGGATCTGTCTTTTTTTCATTTCACCGACATTATAATTGTTAACCAGCACCCGCCCTTCCGTTGGGCGGACCTCTGCGGTCAGCAGCTTGATGAGCGTTGTTTTACCAGAGCCGGACGCACCGACGAGGAACACAAATTCTCCTTCATCCACGCGCAGGTTCGCTTTGTTCACCGCACGTGTACCATTATCGTACACCATGGTGACATCGTTCATCCGTATCACAGGCATTCCTCCTCGGAGCCAAGCAAAATACCAAAAAGGCAAAGGTGCATGCAGATCATACACCTTTGCCTATTATAACAGATTTTCCTTGCCGACGCAAGACGACAATCCCTGCCATTTTCCTACACAGTGTAGGAGTACAATACATCTTGGACAGTTGAATAAAAAAGGATGAAGGATAAGACCACATCGGTTAAAGTTGAGTTGCTATACAACAACTTGTCGAAAGGGGGCCATATC
>NZ_JBQKJP010000061.1:0-12407 GCF_052117205.1 Candidatus Agathobaculum pullicola
TCAGTACTTTTCTTGGTGCGGATGGGGGGACTTGAACCCCCACGTCCTTGCGAACACTAGCACCTGAAGCTAGCGCGTCTGCCATTCCGCCACATCCGCATATTTAATTTTCTCGCTTGAAGGTGGTGCGAGTGACGGGACTTGAACCCGTACGTCGATTGACACACGCCCCTCAAACGTGCCTGTCTACCAGTTCCAGCACACTCGCATTCGCTTTCGTATCGAGTCGCCTCACTGTCAGCGACAACTAGTATTATATCGAAAAGAGGTGCTATTGTCAACATATTTTCTCAAAAAAATCAAAAATTTTCGGAGCCGTTTTGCGGCCCCGAAAATTCAGCGTGCGGTACGCCAAGCAATCAGCTGTGCTGCAATTGAGACAGCGATCTCCGCAGGAGTCTGTGCGCCGATCTCTAAGCCGATGGGCGTGACAATCCGCTGCTGCGCTTCGGAGGAAAACCCTTCCTGTGTTAGTGTGTGGAACAGCGTTTCCCGTTTGCGGCGGCTTCCCATCAGGCCGATGTAGCTGGCAGGGGTGGACAGCGCATAGCGCACGGCGTCTGCATCACCCTGATGGCCGCGTGTCATGATGCAGAAGGCATCTGCTTCAGTGGGACACAGCGCGCCGACAAGCGACGCGGCGAGTTCGGTCAGGGGAACGGTCAGTGTATGCTCGGCGTGCGGGAAACGCGCTGGGCAGCAGAAGTCCGCACGGTCGTCAATGACAACGTGCCGGAAGTCCAGCCGGTGCAGCAGTGTACACAGCTCATGAGATACATGGCCACCGCCAATGACGAACACTCGCCCTGCGTCGGCAAGAGGCACGCACAGCGCATCTTTCCCATGCAGCGATAAAACAGACGGACGCACAGGCAGCGCGCCATCCTGCGCGATATGAGGCGCAGAGCCGTCCAGTGGCAGGCACAGACAGACAGGCGTTCTGTCGTGCAAGGCAGTGAGCGCTTCGCGCAGCGGCGCAGTGTCGTGCAGCGGGGTGAACAGCACCTCGGTCGAGCCGCCGCATACCATGCCCAGACTGCCCGCCTTGCGGTTGTCCAGTTCAAAGTGTTCCAGATGGCCGCAGGCGGGCTGTGCGGCCGCCAGTTCCAGACAGCGGTGCTCAAGCAGTCCTCCGCCAATGGTGCCGCACAGCAGTCCTTGCGTGCCTGCCAGCAGAATGGCGCCTTCCTTGCGCGGCGTCGAGCCGGTCGCGCGGGCGACCGAAACCAGCAGGACAGGGCGGTCCGCCTCGATTTCTTGCAGGGCAGTGATCAGCAGTTGCTCAAACATGGGTTATCCTCCTTATCGAGTCAGCAGCAGTACGTTTTCCGGCGCGATGCCCAGCACATCGGGCAGCACGGCGGGTTTGCGGTCTTTGGGCATGCGCCACCATAGGGGCGGCGTGCTTTCGTCTTGCCCCGCGTAGCGGAATAGTAAAATCCATTCAAACGGTTCTTCCAGTTCTCCTACCCACTGTACGCTTGCACGGTTGGCGGCGGCGCGGGCGTGGAAATAGTGCGCGCGCAGGCCGATGGCGCATAAATCGTCCGGCACGGGATGCGCGGCGGTAAAGCGCAGGCCCCATGCGGGCGCTTCCGCCGTCCGCTCGTCGACTTTGCAGGCGCGGGTGATGTTTTTGCAGCCGGTCAGGCGTGCGGCGGCCTCGCTGCGCGGGTCGGCAAAGACTTCTTTGGTCGCGCCGCCGCGCACGATGCGGCCATCCTCCATTACGCACAGTTGACCGCATAGGTGATAGGCTTCGTCTCGGCTGTGCGTGACCAGAACGGCCTGCCGTCCGTAGGAACGCAGTAAGGACAGAAACTGCGGCTGTAATTGGTCGCGCAAATGGCTGTCGAGCGCGGAAAATGGCTCGTCGAGCAGCAGCAGGCGAGGCTCATTTACCAGCATGCGTGCAAGCGCTACGCGCTGTGCCTGTCCGCCGGAGAGCTGCGCCGGGCGCAGCTTTTCCAGTCCTCCCAGCTGCATCATTTCGATGATGCTCCGCAGGCGGGGGTGGCGCGCGGCAGCGTCGCGCTCACGGTGGAGGCCGGTCAGGATATTTCGTTCGACCGTCAGGTGGGGAAACAGCGCGTATTGCTGGAACAGATAGCCCACGCGCCGCTGCTGCGGCTTGAGATTGACGCCGCGTGCGGAGTCGAACAATGTTTCGCCATCCAGCACGATGCAGCCGCTGTCTGGGGTTTCCACGCCTGCGATACATTTCAGCGTCATGCTCTTGCCGCAGCCGGACGCGCCCAACAGGCCGGTGACCGCGTCCTCCGCGTCAAAGGCGGTTTCCAGTACGAAATCGCCCAGCTTTTTGCGGATGTCCACATGTAGACTCATGCGCGGTGCCCCTCTTTCTGTCGACGCTCCAGCAGATTGACGGTCAGCAGCACCGCCGCCGAGATGGCAAGGTTGACCAGCACCCACAGAAAGGCGTGTGCGTCATCGCCCGTGCGCCAGAGCTGGTAGACTGTAGTCGAGATGGTTGCGGTTTTGCCGGGCGTGTAGCCAATCAGCATACTGGTCGCACCGTACTCGCCCAGCGCGCGCGCAAAGGCGAGCACCACGCCCGCGATGATGCCCTGGCGGCAGGCGGGCATACGGATGCGCCAGAAAATGTAGGTGTTTGACAGACCGAGCGTCTGTCCAGCCTGTGCAAGCGTCTGGTCGAAGGCCTCGAACGCGCCGCGCGCGGTGCGGTAGAGCAGGGGGAAGGCGACGACTGCCGCCGCGATCACACCGCCGTACCACGTCATGACGAATTTCAGACCGACTTGCTGGAGTGCGATGCCGAGCGGACGGCGAGAACCGAACAACAGCAGCAGAAAATAACCTACGACCGTGGGCGGCAGCACGAGCGGCAGCGTGAGCACCACGTCCAGCGCGCCTTTCAGTAGACGCGGCAGGCGCACCGCGTAATAGGCTGCGGCAATGCCAGTAAAGAATACAATGATGCTACTCAGCACCGCGATGCGCAAGGAATTGAAGAGCGGATGCCAGTCCACGGGATACATTCACTCCTTTGGCAAACGGGGCAGGACACACGCCCCGCCCCGTCTGTGTTGTTTGAAGTCAGGAAACCGGGGAAAATCCCACGGATGCAAATACAGCCATCGCCTCGTCAGTGGACAGATAGTCGAGGAACGCCTGTGCCGCCTCCGGGTGCGCCGAAGTCTTGAGCACCGCGGCCGGATAGATGACCTGTCCGCACATGTCGGCGGTCGCCTCATCCACAACGGTCAGACCAGCACTGAAGGCATCGGTCGCATAGATGATGCCTGCGTCTACGCTGCCCTCGCGCACCTGCGTGGTGACTTCCTTGACGTTGGTGCCGTAGGTGATGCAGCCCGCGTTTGCCAGCGCCGCTTCGTCCAGCCCGTAGTGCGTCAGAATCTTCTGGGTGTACTGTCCGACCGGCACGTCGCTGTTGCCCATAGCCAGCAGAATATCGCCTGTCTGCAGGTGCTCGGCGAGCGAATCAAAGCTGTCGATGCCCTTGGGGTTGCCTTCGGGCACGGCGAGTGTGACCTTGTTTTCCAGCAGGTCGAGACGGCTGTCCGACTGCACGAAGTCCAGCCCCTCGGTGTTGACCGAGGCATCGGCTGTCGCGTCCAGCTGGTCCATCTGCTTCTGCGCTGCTGAGATGAACACGTCGCAGTCCGCGCCCTCCTGAATCTGGGTCTTGAGCGTTCCGGAGGAATCAAAGTTGAAGGTCAGCGTGACGTCCGGCGCGACGGCCTTGTAGTCCTCTGCGATTTGTTCAAGCGTTTCGGTCAGGCTTGCTGCCGCGAATACAGTGAGCTCGGTCGGCTCACCGCTGTCTGTGTTTGCCGAAGCGTCCGTTCCCCCGCCCGTCGAGCAGGCGGTTAGGCCGGCCGCTATACACGCGGCAAGCAGCCCTGCAAGTAGTTTTTTCATGGTGGTTTTCTCCTTTGTCCCGTCTTTCAGGGACGATTTTATTTTCAACCCGCCGGTTTTACGGCGCGATCGAATCGAAAGTCAGCGGGCGCAGTCCATCCGCTGACCGCGCAGCAGTGCGTGCGCATGCGGAAGCTGGTCCAGAAAAACATCCATGCACTCCATGCAGGCTTTGGGGCTGCCGGGTAGGTTGATGATAAGCGTCCGGCCGCGGATGACCGAAACCGCGCGTGTGAGCATCGCGCGCGGAGTGATGCGCAGACTGGCCGCGCGCATTGCCTCCGCGATACCGGGCGCGAGCCGCTCGGCAGCGTCAAGCGTTGCTTCTGGCGTCAGGTCGCGCGGGGAGAAGCCTGTGCCGCCCGTGGTCAGAATCAGGTCGGGCTGGCGCTGGTCGGCCAGCCGGATGAGGGATTTGGTTAGCCCTTCGCGTCCGTCGGGCAGGACAAGCTGCTCGATTACCGTGTAGCCTGCCTCTTGCAGCCGCCGCGCGACGGCGGGGCCGCTTTCGTCCTGTCGCTCGCCTGCGGCGCAGCGGTCGGACAGGGTAATGACCGCCGCCTGTAAGGGCAGCGGCGTTTCACGCGGCTGGACGGTCATTTCGTCGCCGACTGCAATGCGCCCTCCCTCAAGCACGCGGGCGAAAATACCCTCGCGCGGCATGATGCAGTCGCCCATCTTGTGAAAAATCGCACAGTGGTGGTGGCAGGCCTTGCCGATTTGTGTGACTTCAAGCAGCACGTCGCCGCAGCGCAGCAGCGTGCCGACCGGCAACGTGCGGAAGTCAATGCCCTCGACCACGAGATTTTCTCCAAACGCGCCGGGGGCGACGCTCGCACCACGCGCGTTGAATGCGGCGATCTCGTCCGCAGAAAGCAGACTGACCTGCCGATGCCAGTCGCCCGCATGCGCGTCGCCGTCCAGACCGTGGTTTGCCACAAATAGCGCCGCGCCGCAGTTCTCTTTTTGTACGCCGCGCACCGCACTGGTGCATACGGCGAGTACTTTTCCCATATTATCCTCCGATTTGGTTCATGGATTTGTGTTCTGTGATGTTTTCCCGCTGCTGGAAGCAGTGCGCGGCAGGTTTTTGTAAAATCGCCGCGCGGATCGCGCTTTGCAGCGTAGTATTGTCTGCGCCGTCGCGCAGCAGAGGGCGAAGCTCCACGCCCTGCTCGTAGCACAGACAGGGTTTGAGTAATCCGGTGCTGGTCAGCCGTAGGCGGTTGCAGCGGTCGCAGAAGCCGTGGCTGACCGCGTCAATTAGCCCAATGCAGCCCTGCATACCCTGCGCGCGAAAATACCGCGCCGGCCCATTGCCGCGCGGCTCGATTACCGGCTTTAGCTGCGGCCAGTGCACGCGCAGTCGGTCGAGCGCGACATCAGCGATTGTCGTTTGGCCGGTTTGCGCCGTTCCCAGCGGCATCCGCTCAATAAACCGCACGTCCACCGGCAGCGTCTGTGCCAGTTCAGCCAGCGGGATAAGCTGGTCGGCGGTTTCGGGCAGCAGCACGGCATTGATCTTGGTTGGCAGGCGCGCGGCGCACAGACGCACGGCGTGCAGCACTTCGTCGGCGGTGTGCGTGCGGCGGGTCAGACGCTGGTACTGCACGTTGTCCAGCGTGTCCAGACTGATGTTGACCCCGTCCAGTCCTGCCGCGCGCAGTTCGTCCAGCAGGGGCGGCAGCAGCAGGCCGTTCGTAGTCAGTGTGACCTGACGGACGCCGGGCAGTGCTTTGAGCGCATGGATAAAACCCGTGCAGCCGCGCCGCACCAGCGGTTCGCCGCCCGTCACCTTAAAGCGGTCGATGCCGAGCGAAACCGCTGCCTCAGCAACGCGCAGCAGTTCCTCATAGCGCAATAAATCATCGTGCGCGGTGAGCGGTACGCCTTCATCCGGCATGCAGTAGCGGCAGCGCAGATTGCAGCGGTCGGTGATGGACAGGCGCAGATAGCGGATTTTACGTCCGAATGAATCCAGCATATTATACGCCCTTGCCGAAGCCACAGTTGGGGAAATGGCAAACTTCGCAATTTAGGCAAAGTCCGCCATGGCCGAGTCCCGCCAGCCAGTCCGCCGTGACTGGGACGTCGGCCAGCAGTCGCGGCAGCACGAGGTCGAAAATGGTACGCTTTGCGTACATGACGCAGCCGGGCAGGCCACAGACCGGCCGTCCATCCGGCAGATAGGACAGGAGGAACATTGCGCCGGGCAGCACGGGTGCGCCGTAGCTGACAATCCGTGCGCCTGCCTTGCGAATGGCAAGCGGGGTGCGGTCGTCCGGGTCGACACTCATGCCGCCGGTGCAAAAAATCATCTGCACACCGTCGTTCGCCATTTGCGTGATAGCGGCGGTGATGTCGGCCGCATCGTCGCCGCAGACCGCATGCGCGGTCATTTCGCAGCCGTAGTCGGCAAGTTTTTTCTCGAGAACGGGCGTGAACGCATCTTCGATCAGTCCGTTTGCGACCTCGCTGCCCGTGGTCACTACGCCGAACGCCCGCGGACGGAAGGGAACGAGTTGCAGAAGCGGCGTATCGCCCGCCGTGCGTTGTGCAGTTTCCATCTTTTCCTTTTCGATGATAAGGGGGATAACGCGTGTGCCGCAGAGTTTGTCGCCCTTTTTGACCGGGAAACCGCCTGCGCGCGTGGCAATCATCATTTCGCCCAGCGCGTTGACCGCGCGCAGACGCTCCACATCGACCAGCAGCAAGCCGTCCTCGTCCGCAATCAGCTCGATTTTTCCCTCTTTGGGGGCGGTCGCGTGCATGTGCGCACCCTGACACAGCGCGCGCAGAATTTCCGCCGCATCGTTTTCGTGCAGCATGCTTTCGCTATTTTCCCAGATGTAGATATGCTCCTTGCCGACACTCAGCAGCACCGGAATGTCCTCCGGCCGGATGATGTGTCCCTTGCGGAACACCGCGTCCTTGGTTACGCCCGGGATAATCTGGGTAATATCATGGCACAGGACTTGCCCGACGGCGTCCTGTGTGCGCATCAGTTTCATGATAAGCCTCCAACAGTAAAATGCGGATTGCAGATGCAATCCTTGCTATGGTAAAATTGTATCACATTTGAGCGTTGGCAAGCAACCGCTAACCGATGGGTCGGTGCGGTCAATGTTGCCAAAGTTTTTCGTTATATTTATAAAAGTTTAACGAGAATATGTAAATTGTATCTAATTTCGATGGATTAAAGCGTGTTTTGTCTGAAAATAATATATGGTTTTGTGTGGATAAGGGAGGGATGCAGATGGAGCGGTCGCTGAAAGTGCGTGCAAGTCTGCGCATTGTGCGGGAAAATAAGCTGTTCGGCCCGGGGGTGGCGCAGTTGCTGGAAGGAGTCGAAGAACTCGGCTCGCTGCGGCAAAGCGCGGCGCGCATGGAGATGAGTTACAACAAGGCGTGGAGCATAGTACACGGCTGTGAGGAGGAACTGGGTTTTGCACTGCTTGAGCGGCGTATTGGAGGCGCGGGCGGCGGCGGCGCGGTGCTGACCGAACGGGGAAAAACGCTGCTTGTGCGCTATCGGGCGTTTTCGAACAAAGCGCATGAATTGCTTGACCGGATGGCGGTAGATTACTTTTCGGATATTTTGAAGGAAAGGTGATAAATATGCAGGAACAACAGCCTTGGGTATTGGTAAGAGGAGCGGGTGACCTTGCCACCGGCGTCATTGTGCGGCTGCACCGCTGCGGCTTTCGCGTGGCGGTGACCGAATGTGCAAACCCTTCCGCCATCCGGCGGCGCGCGGCGCTGTGTGAAGCGGTCTGGCAGGGACAGGCAACGGTCGAGGGCGTGACCTGTTGCCGTGTGGCGGACACAGACGAAGCCGCGCGCGTATCGCAGGCAGGCGAAGTGCCTCTGCTGGTGGACGAGCAGGCGGCGTGTGTGTCTGCATTGCGCCCGGCAGCGGTCGTAGACGCTATCCTCGCCAAGTGTAATCTGGGGACAAACCGAGACATGGCGCCCATCACAGTCGGCCTTGGGCCGGGTTTTACCGCGGGCGAGGATGTGGATGCAGTGATAGAAACCATGCGCGGGCATCATCTGGGGCGCGTGATTTTGCGGGGCGGGGCGATTCCTAATACGGGAGTACCGGGCGCTATTGCGGGCTATGCCGCCGAGCGGGTCATCCACGCGCCCGCATCGGGTGAAATGACGCTTGTGCAGGACGAAAACAGGCAAACCATCGACATCGGCACGCTGGTTCGCAAGGGACAAGAAATTGCGCGTGTCGGCGGTGTGTCGGTGCTCGCCACGATAGACGGCGTGCTGCGCGGTCTGATTCGCGCGGGTTATCCGGTGACTGAAGGGCTGAAAATTGCGGACATCGACCCGCGGCCGGAGCAGGTGGCTTATTGCGATACGGTGTCTGATAAAGCGCGCGCCATTGGCGGCGGTGTGGTCGAGGCGCTGCTGCGGCTCGCGCGGGAAAAGGGCATTCGGCTGCTGTAAAACAAAAGAACGGGCTGTTAAGCGCGGTGAGATAAGAAAACAAGCAAAAAGCCTTAAATCATCGCGTTTATGGACAGCGGGCAAACAGGTTACAACTGAATAACCGAGCAAAAGGGACGTTATCAGACCGATAGCGTCCCTTTCTGCATATTGGCATACCGCAGCTTGAAAAGAGTTGCGGTTTTTTTATGCCCGAAACAGGCGGTAACGTGGAACGTTAGGCGCGAAAAAGCCCTTGTAACACAAGGCTTTTCAGACGCGAAAACGGCAAAGGCATACTGCAATACTAAAACCGCCGAAAACGGCTTTCTAATGTTCCACACAGACCGAGAAAGGAAGTGATAAAAAATGGCAGTTTTCCGAGTTGAGAGGAATACGGGATATACCGTTATGAGCAACCACCACTTGCGCAATAAGGAACTCACCTTAAAGGCAAAAGGCTTGCTTTCGCAAATGCTGTCCCTACCCGAAGATTGGGATTATACCCTTGCGGGCTTATCTCACATCAACCGGGAGAAGATCGACGCAATCCGCGAAGCGGTCAAAGAACTTGAAAAAGCCGGATATATCGTCCGCAGCCGGGAACGCGACGAGAAAGGACGTTTGCGCGGTGCGGATTATGTCATATACGAGCAGCCGCAGCCCAAAGAGCCGGAAGCAGCTACCAGCAGCGGACAGCCGCCTACATCGGATTTACCTACATTGGAAAATCCAACATTGGAAAATCCAACGTTGGAAAAACCTACGCAGGAAAAACCTACGTTGGAAAATCCAACGCAATTAAATAAAGATATATCAAGTAAAGAACAATCAATTACTGATCTATCAAGTACCCATTCCATTCCTTTCCATTCCCTAAATCCCTTGCCTTACGAGCAGGACGAAGCGGCTACGCCGCCGGAAAGGAAAAGAACGGAAGCAAAAACAAACAGCGCAATAGAGATTTATCGGGAAATCATCAAAGACAACATCGACTATGACATTCTCATTCAAGACCCCAAAATGGATAAAGACCGTTTGGACGAGATTGTAGAAATCATGCTGGAAACCGTCTGCACAGCCCGAAAGACAATCCGTATCGCCGGGGACGACTACCCCGCCGAACTTGTCAAATCAAAGTTTATGAAGCTGAACAGCAGCCACGTTGAGTTTGTTTTGGACTGCATGAGGGAGAACACAACCAAAATCCGCAACATCAAGCAGTATCTAAAAGCGGTGCTGTTCAACGCACCGAGTACCATTGACAGCTACTATACCGCCCTTGTCAATCACGACTTTTACGGCAGCAAATGAGCATAGCCGCAGTTTACCGGGAAAGGAGTTGATACCTTGCAGGAGGAAGTAACCCAAAAAACGATTGCCCTATCCGTCAACGTGGGAAAAGGCGCGGCAAGGCTTACCGAACAGGCTTTGCAGAAAGCAATCCAAAAGTTTTTGGAGCAGCGCAAAAGCCATACCCCGCATGGGAAACAGACCATGCGGCAGCTTATGAAGCAAAATGCGGGTGTTTCCAACATCGAGATCACCGACAGCAATATCAAAGCCTTTGAAAGTACCGCGAAGAAATACAACATAGATTTTTCGCTGAAAAAGGTTAAGGGCGAACAGACCCGTTATCTTGTGTTTTTCAAAGGCAGGGACGCGGACGTTATGACCGCAGCCTTTAAGGAGTTTTCCGCAAAGAAGCTGACACAGGAGAAAAAGCCCTCTATCCGCAAGCTGCTTTCCTCTCTGAAAGAAAAGGCGGCGGGCTTGAACGCGCAGCGGGACAAGGTAAAGAACAAGGACAGGGAGGTATCGCTATGAAGCAGGAAGTCAAAAAGCTGCTTACTCCCGCGTTGAACACCCTCAAAGTATTGCGCGGCGCACCCATAAGCATGGGCCGGGGTGAAACTCCCGTGAGGTTGCAGCTAACAACCGCCCGTTTTTGCCTTTTGACGAATATAGTTTATCCATACAGGAAAAGGAGGTTTTTCTAATGGATAAAAAACAGACAATTACAACCGAACGCAAAATAGGGAAAATCACCTATCTTGTTCAAGCGTTGCCGAGTGAAAAGGCAACCGATACAATCCATAAAAAGATTGAGAAACTCATTGTAAAGGATTTGCAGAAAAAGCCCGGAAATCCGGGATTTTTAGCGTCCGAGTAGTGCATTAGGCGGCGGGATATGGTATAATGATAGCAACACATTATACCTGTTTATTCGGCTGTCGGAAAGGAGGACTAATGTTACAGTCGAATAAAATCACCGCCCTTTACTGCCGTTTAAGTCAAGAGGATATGCAAGCCGGAGAAAGCGGAAGCATACAGCACCAAAAAATGATACTTCAACGCTATGCGGACGAACACCATTTTTTGAACACAAAGTTTTTTGTGGACGACGGATTTTCCGGCGTGAGTTTTGAGCGCGAGGGGCTGCAAGCGATGTTGCAGGAAGTGGAAGCCGGACGAGTGGCGACGGTCATTACCAAAGACCTTTCCCGTCTTGGCAGAAACTATCTGAAAACGGGCGAACTCATAGAGATTGTATTTCCCGAAAACGGAGTACGCTATATCGCGATCAACGACGGAGTTGACACAGCGCGGGAGGATAACGAGTTTACCCCCTTGCGGAACTGGTTTAACGAGTTTTACGCCCGCGACACAAGCAAGAAAATCCGCGCAGTTAAACAGGCACAGGCGCAAAAAGGCGAGCGCGTCAACGGGGAATATCCATACGGCTATATCCCAGACCCGAACAACCGCCACCACCTTATACCCGACCCGGAAACCGCGCCGATTGTCAAACAGGTTTTCGCTATGTTTGTTAGCGGCGTGCGTATGTGCGAAATCCAAAAATGGCTTGCGGAAAACAAAGTCTTGACGATTGGAGCGTTGCGCTATCAGCGTACAGGACAGGCGCGGTATCAGCGGGCAATGATCGCCCCCTATACTTGGCCGGACAAAACGCTCTATGACATATTAGCAAGGCAGGAATATTTAGGGCATACCATAACCGCGAAAACTCACAAGGTATCCTACAAGTCGAAAAAGACCCGGAAGAACGAAGAAGAACAACGCTATTTCTTCCCAAACACCCATGAGCCGCTTGTTGACGAGGAAACCTTTGAACTTGCGCAAAAGCGGATTGCTACCCGCCACCGCCCGACAAAAGCAGCGGAGATTGATATTTTTTCCGGCTTGCTGTTTTGCGCTGGTTGCAGACATAAGATGTATTACCAACAGGGCGTAAATATCGAGCCGCGCAAGTTTTCCTATTCTTGCGGCGCATGGCGCAACAGGGCAAGGACAGGCAGCGAGTGTACCTCTCATTATATCCGCAAAAACGTACTTCTTGATTTAGTGCTGGAAGATATGCGGCGGGTTTTGCGGTATGTTAAGGAACACGAACAGGACTTTATCTGTAAAGCTACCGAGTACGGCGACATGGAAGCGAGAAAGGCATTAGCGCAGCAGCAAAAGGAACTTTGCAAAGCACAGGCGCGTATGACCGAACTTGACACGCTTTTCCGCAAGCTGTATGAGGACAACGCATTAGGCAGACTGACAGATGAACGGTTTGTGTTTCTAACTTCCGGCTATGAGGACGAAAAGAAATCCCTTGCCGCAAGGATAGACGAGTTACAACAGCAGATCGCAACCGTTACCGAGCGAAAAAGGGATATATCAAGGTTTATTCAGATTGTCGGGAAATACAGCGACATACAGGAATTGACCTATGAAAACGTCCATGAGTTTATCGACCGTATTTTGATACATGAATTAGACCGGGAAACCAACACCCGGAAAATCGAAATCCATTATAGCTTTGTCGGACAGGTTGATACCGAGCAGGAGCCGACGCAAGTTGTCAACCATGACCGCCGCAACATGGTAGATGTAAAAAGTATCGCTATCTAACCCCAGCAAAGTTCGCGCCGGAAAAACCGTCGTCGGTGTACCAGCGCAGATTGGTAAAGCCGTTCTGTTTTGCGTAGGTTTCGAGTATCCTTTTTTGGTTCGATATGGAATTACTCTCG
>NZ_JBQKJP010000062.1:0-12258 GCF_052117205.1 Candidatus Agathobaculum pullicola
TTTTGCTCGAGAGAAGCAGAAATTTTGCAGGAATAAGGAAAATCTCTTACAGAATGGAGGTGCGTAGTATGACAAAAATCACTAAGAGAGAGCGACAGATAATCTACCAAATGTGGAAAGATGGTGCGACGCAGAAAGAGATTGCCGAAGCGATCAAAGTGTCCCCCAGTGCGCTGCGCAGCGAAATGTCAAAGGGCTATACCGGAGAACGCTATATCGGGGGCCGACGTGTCTATGACCCTATGCGGGCAGAGTTGTGTTCTGGTCCGATGGGTAGACCACGTCGAAAGCTTCTTGCTGAGCAGGAAGCCGGTCATATTCCGCCTCCGCAATAAGAATCAGAAAGGGTGTCACATGTGAAAGCAACCGGTATTATTCGAAAAGTGGATGAACTTGGCCGTATCGTACTGCCCATTGAAATGCGCCGTACTATGAGCATAGATGTCAAGGACTCCTTGGAAATTTACGTGGACGGCAGCGATATCATTCTACGAAAGTACGCTCCTGGCTGTATGTTTTGTGGCGAAAGCGACCATTTGCATTCTGTTGACGGGATTTTAATCTGTACCGATTGTGCGCGAAGATATGCTAAACGGTTTGCCCAAGTTACACAAGGCGACTAAAACAGCTTGCATGACAAAGGTGTGATGGCGATGAAGAGATTAAAGGCAAATAAAACCACTTTATACAATCTCGTGCGGGATATGACACGGAATTTGGACTGGCTGTATATTCCAGCTTTACGCAAGGTGACATTTGAAAAGGCGTATCGCCGACCGAACTTCTCTTTAAGTTGGAGAAATGATGACGGAACGCATTCTCAGGCTTTCTTCTGTGCCTGCCTTGGTTGTGCAACATTGGCCATTGAATTACATGATATGGATGAACAACAACTGCATCGTGTAGTATGCAATCCATCCATCGATAATTTGATAGAGCGCGGTATGGTTGAGGACATATCGTGATCTAATAACACACTTTGTGTTCCAATGGAACACGCGCTGACAAGGGGATAATAAAAATGAAAACAGTATCTATCATTAACTTGAAAGGCGGCGTTGCAAAGACGCTCACCACCATCAGCATGGCGCACATTCTGTCCGAGACATACGGGAAGCGAGTACTTGTCGTTGACAATGATAAACAGGGCAACACCAGCAAAACCTTTGGGATTCACTCCTATAATCGGAAAAGCGTTGCAGATCTTGTTCTTTAACATCTTGTGCCTCCTTGTTGTTAAAATAGAAAAGCCGCCTTCAAGGAGAAGGCGGCGCACGCTGATCATAATTCACTTTTTCATCCTCTGGATAAAAAAAGAGCGATTAGGTTGAACTAATCGCTCTGGTTGAGTTATAAACCGAATTCTTGCGCGCAGTAAATAGTTCCATTTTCTGAAACAGCAAAGCCGATACCTACGCGAGTATAATCCTCATCTAAGATAGCATAGCGATGCCCATCCGAATTCATGAAATTATTCATTGCTGCTTTCATGGGATTAAAGCCCATCTCAACACCAAGTTGGGTCATACGCCCTGCGCCTGTGATATTTTCGTGACTATACACATCATCTGCTGACATACCATTTTCGGCTGCGTATGCACGTTCTTCATCAATATCGGAATGTCTAAATTCCGTGGTAAGATGCACGGCCCAATACTGCGCCCAACTCATGAGATTTTGGTCAATCTCCAATTCTGGGACACCAACCTTGCGGCGTTCCTCATTGATAGCATCTACCATTTCCAGTTCCCATTCTCGCAGCATTTCGTCCGTTACAGTATTAGAACTGCTGCTGTTACCGGCATTGCCTGTATTGCTGTCCGTGTTATTGCCGCCGCTTGTGACTTCCTGACCCAGCGCCTTGCGCAGCTCGTTTGCCCAAAACATATTCACCGGATTATCGTCGAACGAAACCGCGTCCACCGGCGCGCCTTTCATGGTATCCAGCGCTGCGATAACGTCCTCTACCGTGCCGTTCGCTTTGCCCGTGATGACCGGCGCATATTGCTTGGCAGTCGTGAGGTATTTGCTCTTATCCCAGTTGCATTTAATCATCGCCTGATTAAATTCCGCCATGGTGTTATTCCACTGTGTGATAGCGCTGCCGCTGGCAGACGTTGTGCTTTCCGTGTACGGTGCATCCGTGTCGATGCGGACGCTTGCTGTCGCATTGTCATAGCCCACGCCAAAGTCCACCTGCTTGCCGATGTCGCGCAGCTTCACATAGTTGTTGCCGTCGATCTGGTAGGCGGTCATGTTGACCTGTACGCCATCCACCGTGATTTTCTGACCACTGATCTTGGCCACCGCGCCGCTTGCCGCCGTGTCCGAGATGCCCTCGGTACTGGGGGTGGTACGCGCCGTGTTGATCTCAACGGTCTGCGTCTCGCCGTTCCACTCCACGCCGAAGCCTACAAGCGTACCAATATCGCGCAGTTTGAAGTAATTGTTGTCCGCTATATTGTAGCCCGTAGGATAGACGCGGGTGTCATCGACATATACTGCCTGACCTTTGTCACGGGTGGGAACAGCTGCTACCGTACTGGCAGCACCAGCAAACGGTACTGAGCCGACTACCATAGCCGCGCTGAGCGTCGCTGCAATCATGTTCTTTTTCATATCTGAAAACCTCCGTTCCGGTCTGGTCTTTATCTCTCTTTTCTATATCTTTATTATAGCAGATTTTACCAGATTAGTCAATGAAAAATAGCAAAAATAAAACATTTTTTCACTTTTAACATTGCATTTCTTTTTGATTTATCAGATATTCAGAACAAATCACAGCTTGTGGATAACTTTTAAATCCCATCACTCAGCCAGTTTTATACCGTGTGCTCCACCTCATCTGCGCCATACCGTACAGGATTGCAACGCGGACATCTTTTACAGGCTTCATGCCCCGTTCTTTGCCGCCCTCTGCCCGGTCATTGTACCAGAACGCGCCGTCCGTCCAGAAATACGGATAGCATACTGTCAAGTCCCATACATGCACTGTAGCGGAACCCTGCGCACGAAGCGCGGCAGCGGAAGAATGATGCCGACCAGCGTGAATCTGAATCACACGCAGTTCGGGGTAGTAATCCCCACAATAGTCATGCATAGGATTTTTGTGTTGGTCGAAATCGCTGACAGAAAGGTCGCTCAACGCTGCACGCCATTTTTTAGGATCATACGGCACGCTGATTACGATATTTTCACCAAATGGCATATCATTAATCTGCTCAGCTGTATAGTTTCTCGGAAAGGGGAAATCCGGAAGCCACTGGTGGTTTTGCAGCGCTGTATACGCACTGTTTTGTTCGCAAAAAAGCACCCCTGTCATGCTTGATCCCCACAGGTCGATCCGGACGCTCTGCATCAGCATTTCAAAACTGTTTGTGCCGTGCTCCACATCCCATTCCAGTGCATACTGCGCGGCTTTCATCGCGTTTGAATAGGCGTATATCATGGAGCACTGCTCCTCCGGCATTACCCGTTGCGGCACAGGACGCGGCTTTTTTATCCGGTTCCAAAACATCAGTTAACCCTCCCGAAAACGATTTTCTGCATCCGGGGGATACTGCAAGTTGGGATGCGCTGTGAGCCAATACAAGACAACCGCCCGGATATTGGGATGTTTTGTACAGCCAAATAATATCAAATCAGCCAGCTCGTTGCAAGCTTCGCAAAAACATTTGCAACTCAAACAAATCAGAAAAGTGTGCAACGGCATCAGGTAAGCCGTCCGGCTGGCGGGTTCCAATTTGGCTATATCACCGTCGGTAGATTGGGCGCAGAGATATTCACGCACCAACCGCAGGGCATACCAACCAGCCATCTGGTCGTTCTTAGCGGACAGTTCGCGCAGCAGATCAGTAATGCGCCCGTCTATACATGCATTATTCCTGCACTTTGCTTTTCCCCGCATCGCTTCCACTCCTTGCTTTGCTCACACCGCAACGGCCTGCACACACCAGCGGTAGGTCTGAGCCTGATCGGGTACGCAAGTGACAAGCGTCAAGATGTTTTCATTCGTGGGGTTGAGAACATCAACCTCATACTTGGTAATCTTGCGCACGCTGTAAACTTCATAGGTTCGAGTGCCATACACGGTAGTATAGATAATTTTTGAACCAGCAGATAGATTCCAGATTCCAGCGAAATAACCGTAGCTGCCTCTGTTGTGGCCGCAAAAACCAACATTGCCATCCCATGCGCTGGTACCCTCAAAGTGCGCCACGCCCAGCCGCAGATTGCCGACTGTTTCACCGTCGTACACTTTCTTTGTCACGCCGAGCGCCGGGATGGACAGCGCACCAATACTGCCGTCTGCATAGGCCATACCGTCTACCGGGGTATAGCCGGAGCCAACTGCTGCATCGGCTCCACCGCCAGTATAGCCGCCTGTTGCATTGCCTGTATCACCATAGATCGGCTCATTGCTGACCGTACTGCCCTCTACATCAGGCGGCATGACGATCTCACCACCGCCCGTCACTGTGCCGTTTTCCGTCACACTCGGCGCAAAACCAGCCTGTGTGCTATGCGGGAACATCGGTTCTACACCAGAGATATCCGGTGTCAATAGTTCTCCCGTTCCCAGCACATCAGCCGAGGCCGATCCAAACTCCGGCGGTACAAAGGCGCTGTCTTTGCTGATGTTGACATTAACCGCATCATCACCGACCACCGTGACCGGCTCCGTTGACGTTGGTTTTCCGAAGTTGCCGCTGGATGGCGCGTCGTATGTATACGAAAGATTAGTCGCTAAGGCCGGGGTACTCAGCATCATCGTCAATGCCATCGTACTGCACAGAACCGCCCGCAGAGCTGCCCGTGGTTTCCTGCCCATCTGATTCTGTCTGTGCCTCTGCGAGATCATCCGCAGTCTCAGACTGTTCGCCTGTGACGTCATCGTCTTGCGGGGCGGCCAGCAATGCTGTGTGCTGTGCCTTCCGCTGCCTTCTGCTGCGGATCGCGGCCTTAACCTTCTCCAAGGGGCCGAAAATGTGCTGCTCCTGACGCAGCTTTTCATCATCGGCCTGTTTCTGTTTTTTCTTTTCACGCATTTTCATCTCCGTTTCCCTCAGTGTCTGCTGTACCTTGCCGCCTGCCTGTGCCGCCATGGCCTGCATCTGCTTCACCATCCGCTTACACGCTGGCGGGCGCAATGCAAAAATCATCATCAAAATACCAAATACAGCACACAGCACCCAACTGATCGGTGCGCTGCCTGTACTTTCATCCACCGGCTGCACATCTTGTTCCGGTAATAATCCGGTCATATCAGGCGGCTCGGTGTTATCCTCTGGTTCGATCACAATAGGTTCACCGCTGTAAACCGCAATGTAGCGCATGCAGTCGTTGTTTCGGTGTGAAACCTCGCCCGCATAGGTCGCAGTCACAGTATATCCGGTCGTGCGGCTGGAAGTTGCTGTGCCTGTGTAGGTCACAACTGCCGTATAGGTGGTTTCCATGGTACCGAGATTATCTGTTTCCTCGGTTTCAGGTGACCATTCGATATCACTGAATGTCAGTGTATTGCCATTATCTTCAATGGTTTTGGGAATATCCGTCATATCCATTTCCGGCATATTGGGGTATTCCCGCGTCGCGGACAGTGCTTCCGATACGCTTTCTGTACCCGCAACCTTTGTGGATATGCTGGAGACATCCAAGTAGGCCGTACCGCTGTAGCCGTCATCGGTTGTCACCGGCTTGCTTTTCGGCAGCAGCGCCATCACGTCGTTTGAATTATCCGATGTAGAGGATACCGTCACGGTTTCCGAGTGCATCTTATGGTCAATGTCCGGCATTTCAATGCGCAGCATATCCTGAAACGTATAGTGCATATCGCCTCGGTCAAAATTATCCTGTGGGATCTGATCGGGCGATGTCCCGGTTGGCACATCGTAGATCTTCTTACAGGTAAGGCCGTCTGCACTGACCTGAACATCGACCGGAAAGTAAGCGCTGTTTTCGCCTTGTGTGGAAGTGGCGTCTGCGTTTGCAGACTCTGCCTGTACTGACCAAGCCGCTGAAGCAGTATCTGCCTGTGCCAGTGCAGCTGCCTGCACAGGGGACAGACAGGCCAGCAATAGGGCGGCGGACGTGCAAAATAACCTGATCTTCATTTGACTTTCATCATTCCTCTCTTATTTTACCATTGGTTTTTTCCCAGCCGATGGCAGTTTAGCAGGCTGCGGCTGCTTGAGATGCTGCGGCTCATGGGCAAGCCGGTCTTTAATATTCGCTATTCTGTCACGCACTGATGGCTTACCATCTGTACGTTCTGCATGCTTTTCCCGATGCGGTGTCCGTTTTCCCGAAGTCGCTGTCTGGGCTGCATCTTTGTCCTGTGAGCGCTCTGGCATACCAAGTGCTCGACCAAGTTCGTCTTGTATCGCGTGCAATTGGGTACGGCACTGTTCTAATCCAGCACCGCTCGCCAATGCTGCACGAATTCCATCCAGCCGGGACAGCATGCTGTCTGCCTGCTCCTGCGGTAGCTTAGTAGTAGTCATCGTTGATGCCGGTCCGTGCGGATTGGTAATCTCGGAGTTCACCGATTCGCTCCCTGACAGACCGGCATCCGCGTTTTTTTCATTTACCTCTGCCGTAGTACCGATTTTCCCTCGCACACTGTTGACCAGCTTTGCATCTTCTGCTCTTACAATAACGTCCACCGTATCAGGAGCATTGGGATCACGGACTATGGCAAAGCGTATGCCATACTGCTTTGCCAGATCAGAAAAATCTTTCATTTTTTCGGTTGCCAGCGGGAAACTGGTGGGGGTGCCTGATTTAATAATCTCTTCAATATCTGTCTTTCCCGCGATCTGCTTCTCGTTGCGGAGAAGGGCCACCAGCAGCGCCGCGATATGCACCGCGCCGCTTGACGCCATCTTGACCGCGCATTCCGTTACCATCAGTTCCATGCGTAAAATCTGGTCTGCTGCTCCGCTTTCCGGGTTCATGTTGATCGCCTCCTATCTTTCGTTCAATCCGTTTCTGTTCCGCTGTAGCCGCATCCAGCCGTGCCTTGATAGCCGGTGCGGTATTCTGGACGGCAGCGCATAAACGCTGCTCCTGTCGCAGCCTACGCAGCTCAGCGGTCAACTGCTTTGTTTCGGTTTGCAATGCCGCGTGATCGGTTTCCGGCCTGCACCTGTCTGCATACAAACGTGCGCGGCGGTCTGCCAGAATATCAATTTCATCGGCAATCGCATCTGCATACAATGCAACGTCTTTTCGGGTGCTCAACTGGTGGTCGCGCAGGAAATAATACTGCTTGGTATAGCGATCCAACTTTTTCAGTTCGGACATTATTTCACCGCGTACTTTTCTCGGCGCTTTTCGTCTTTGTACTTTGCCCAGCATATACAGATAGCGCCAATACAACGCACGGAAGCCGTGTAACTTTTTGTGTTTTTTGGGCGCTGCGGTGTGCGGCATGGGATAATACTTTTTACGCTGGCCAAGTTTTTGCTGCTGTATCCGTATCTGTTCGATGTTCCGCACAACATTTCCACGCTGCGCTGCGATCCGCGCTGCGAGCTGCCGGGGCGTATAGTCCTCGCCCAGAGATTTTAGGCGAATGAACCGCTCACCGTTTGGATGCCGGATCGTAACGTATTTCCGCCTTTCATTGAGCCTAATTTCATATCCGCGCCCACGCAGCATATCCCAAAAATCATCCATGGTGCGTGCCTGTGCCAGTATCACATCAATATCCTCACGGATCATGCTGCGCAGGGTAGGCCGGTTTTCTTTCTCCGCACGCCATTCCGCATAGTGCTTTCCGGCTTTGACGCTGGGATTCTGAATAACAGATAACCCATGTGCTTTGCAAATCTCATCAGAGATACCGCGTAATTCGTAAAAGGTCGCTGGCGTAGATTGATACTTATGTCCATCTACAAACGACACGGAATTGACTATGATATGATTGTGAATGTGAGCGCGATCTGTATGAGTACCTATCACGACTTCAAAATCATTTGCAAAACATCGCTCGATAAATTCACAGCCCAGCTGGTGCGCCTGTTCAGGCGTTACTTCACCCGGCTTAAAGGACTGGATAAAATGAAACCCCTGTACCTTGTCTGTTTTTTTGAAATGCCGTTTCGTTTCGAGCATCTGCGTATATGCGACTTCGCACGAACAATTAAAACCAGACGTTAACGTATCTTTGATTCCATGCAAACTGTGAAAATCGGAACAGGCAGTTTTCTGCGTATTCTGCACATATGCGACGCGCTTATCTAATCGCTGACGAATGACATGTATTTTGAGAACTGCCATTATTCCAACCGTTCCAGCATTTGTTCGAGTTTTTCCTGTTGAGTTGAAATCTGTAGCAAGGTTTCCATCGAAACCTTACCGGAAATATGCGCCAACCGCGCTATCTGGTTGATATTTCGACCTACACCACGAACCTGCCGCTGGATATCACGCACAAACTCAGGTGATAAAATTTTCACTTCACCAGAAAGGATCAACACTCGAAAAAACTTCGACATAGACATTCCGCTATCCTGTACTTTTCTTTTTAAGAGAGAAAGTTCTTCATCATTCAAACGAAATTTTATTTGGTGTACGCGATTTCGCATTTTTCAACCTCGCATATAAATCTTTTTGGGGGTTTTAGGGGGCTTGTCCCCTTAACAAGCGGTGTTTGTGGGTACCACAAACCCTATGCTTGCGAGGACATAAGATTTTACTTAGCTAAATCAAGTTCGCGCGTACCGCGCGAAGGCGGTGGTTGCGCATTCTGCTGAAGCTTAACACGGAGCTGGTCGTTGAAATCCTTTTCCTGCGGCGCACAGACTTTTATCTCAATTTGCGGATACCGCTGCCGGAGCAACGCGAAAATATTCCGCGACGCACGCCGCCCCGGTTCATCGTTATCCAAACTCAAAACGATCCGGTTAAAAGAAAAACTACTTTGCAGCATCCGTTCCAACGCCAGCGGCAATTTTTCCGCCGATGCCGTGACACCACCCAGCGCTAAATAATTGTCCTGCCGCCAGTCTCGGCCACCCAGCTTGCGTAGCGTAGCTACCGAAAGAGCATCAATCGCGGCCTCGCAGACATACAGTGTAGAGCCGCGGCCCTGCATACAGAAGCCATAGCTTTTATCGCTGCCAGCCTGCTCGATCTTAAAGCTGGAGTTCGATACGGTGCTGCGCAGCATAGCATACTTCGCAACACCTTTTTCATCGTGACCAACAAACACCACATTGTGATGCTGCGCATCTTCATAGATCAACCCACGTCTCATGCAGTGGTTAATAATCTCAGGATCAATGCCACGCGCGCACAGGTACGCGAAAGCGCGCCGGTTGTTTTGGTTTCTTCCAGGTAACGAAAATTCTTTGCGCTGCGGCGGCTCTCTGACAGATTCATCCGTGTGTAATGCTTGATAGTCTTCTCCGGCCAGTATGTGTATCGCTTCGGAGAAAGTCATGCTATGCACCTTTTGCAAAAAACTGATTGCATCCCCACCGCCAATTTGCTGGGAAAACCAGTTCCATCGGCCATCTGCAGAAATCCGCATACTGTCATGTGATTTCAGTGTCCACGATTGACCAATGCGCTTTAGTTCACCGGGTTCATACTGGCGCAAAAACGCAATCAGGTCTACACCTCGTGCGCGTTCAATTTGCTCAGCCGTCACGCGGTCGCTCCGAGTTGCTGCTCCCATGTCCTGCACCTCCATCTTCACGCTGTCCGCTCTGCTGCTCTTCTTTCAATTTGGACAACAGGCGTTGTGCCTGTTGATAATCCGGTGCAATCCCATTTATCGTTTCCAGTAGAGCGCGACCCTCCAGTTTTTTTCTTCGTTCTACAAGCTGGGATATCTTCCCTTGGTAAATCTTTACTTTCTCTTTGAGACGTTCAATATCCTTATCCAGCCGGTGTATCTGCTCATCTGTTGTCATCTGTTTTTTCACCTCCATTTTCTACTCGATTTTTGTGCATTGGTCTTGAGCCGCCAATGCTCGCTGTTGCTCTTCCCTTCATCCTAACGGTCTGCAACTACCCGGTGCTTGCTTCATAGGAGCACGCCCATTTTATGCAGTTTTCAAGGTGCAGCAGAGGCTGCACAAATGGTGCTTTTGAAAAAGGCCTCTACTATAGCTTCTATAGGGGGGGTGTGTTGCATCGTTTTTTTGATTATTTACAAATTGTTCACAGAATTTCAAAGTTATTGAACATGATGTATAGCAAATTCGCGCTTTTTAGCAAAACAAAAACGCACAGGATTCCCCTGTGCGTTCAATAAAAAACGTATATTTATTTAATATTAGGCATAATTATACATTTGATAATTGCAGTTATTCTCTTACCCATCATAGCTTGGCAGCTGAGACAGCATAGAAACATACCGCTCCAGAGCTTCTTCAAATTCTGCCGACTTCCTGATCTCCTGCACAAGCTTCAGCTCGGTTTCTTTTCGTGTGACACCGCGCTCTGTGCTAATGTATGCCGCGAGGATCTTCATGTCCGGGCGCAGCTCCAAACTGCGCAGCCAAACATCTCCCAGCATGTTTCCATTTGCAAGGTCTTTCACATAGTGGACTGAAACTTCTATTCCACTATGCCCATACGCCTCATTCGGCATAAGTTCATAGGCGAAATAATATCCGGACAACATCTCCGGCATCTTTTGAAATTTTTTTATCATAGTACGATCATCCCCTATTGCTTCTGCTGGTATTACAGCAGAAGGCGGACTGGCTGTCAAGAGGGCTTATTTGTTCATTGTGCACAGGCTTCACCTGATATTTTTATACGGTAATCTATTAAAACAATAAATTATCACGACGCATATTGTGCTATAATACAAATCATATACAATATATGGTTTAGAGGGGATAACATGGGAAAGAGAGAACATGTTGGAATACGGCGCTGGCGCAAGGGCCAGCATCTGCAATGGAACCAGCGCTTAATTATTGAACGTATGCGGCTGCAAGGTGCGACTACGAGGCAAATTGCGGCTGTGATCGGATGCAGCCACGTCTCCATTTCACGTGAGCTAAAACGCGGGCGCTACATACATACCAATTCTGATCTCACAACGGAAGAGCGGTATTCACCCGAAAAGGCCGAGCGCCGGTATCGGGCGAATCTTGCTGCAAAGGGGCCTAATGTGAAAATAGGCAATGATTTTTCATATGCAAACATCCTTGAAAAGTTTATTGTAAAGAAGCATTATTCGCCAGCTGCTGCCCTTGCAGCCATCCGACATAGCAAGCATGTTTTTCTTACCGCCATTTGTCCGCGTACCTTGTACAATTACATTGCAAACGGTGTTCTCGCGTGTGAAAAAACGGATTTGCCCTTAAAAGGCAAGCAAAAGCGCCGGAACCGTTCCGCAAAAGACGAAATACAAAAGCGTGCATCTTGCGGTACCAGTATTGAGTACAGGCCCCTTGAGGTAGATTACCGGCTGACATTCGGGCATTGGGAAATGGATACTGTCTACACATCCAAAAAAGACCGTCTCAAGCCCACGCTGCTGGTTCTGACAGAGCGGTACTCCCGACAGGAAATTATCATCCGCATGCGTGATCGAACATCCGGCAGTGTAGTCCGAGCGTTAAACGCGCTGGAACGCAGCATGGGGGCAGAAAAATTCTCGAAGGTTTTTCAGACAATCACTGTGGATAATGGCTCCGAATTTGCCGACTTTGAGGGCATGGAAATGTCCGCGCTTCGCAAACGCAAGGCGCGAACCAAAGTCTACTATTGTCATGCACATCGAAGCTATGAGCGCGGCAGTAATGAAAACGCAAATAAGCTGATCCGCCGTCACTTCCCAAAGGGAACGAATTTCTCTCAGGTGTCTGCAAAGCAGATTGCGGAAGTAGAGGCATGGATCAACAACTATCCCCGCAAGATACTTGGATGGCAGACCTCTAACATGGTTTTCCGTCCGTGGTTCGACAAGCAATAACTCTATGAACAACAGAATATGTTTGCTTAGGAGCGGCCTGAATGGGTGGTTCCTGTTTGCCATGTCTGGAAGCAGTCAAAAAGACGTATGTCTTTTTGTTTGTTTTGCTTATGCTTATATGCAACACTAACAATTTTAATTTGTCAATATCTAAAATTGTTAGTTACTTTTAATGTTGCAACTTACCAAAAATAAGAAAAATTATTGTAGGAGTACAATACATCTTGGACAGTTGAATAAAAAAGGGATGAAGGATAAGGCCTCATCGGTTAAAGTTGAGTTGCTACACTTAACTTGACGAGAGGGGGCCATAT
>NZ_JBQKJP010000063.1:0-12052 GCF_052117205.1 Candidatus Agathobaculum pullicola
GATTGAAAAAATCCTTGTCCATGAAGCGGTCAAAAGTGAGGACGGAAGCCGGGAACAGGAAGTGGAAATCTTCTACCGCTTTATCGGCAAAATCGAATGACACATCTTGAGGTACCCAACAATATCTTTAACTAAGGGAAACGGGATTATCTGTCCCGGATTCTGATTTGTTGATTGCCCTGTCGGAAGCACTGGGGACACCCGTAAGCACGCTGCTGGGAGAGACGGTGGCAGAGTCAGAGGTGGATACCATAAAAGCACTCTCTGAAAAACTGGAAATCATCAATTTGCAGTTCGCGCGAAAAAAGGCGCTCAGAAGAACCGTGCTGCACTGGTCGCTGATCGCATTGTGTTTGGTCATCGTGGCGGTTTTCGCAGCCCTGATGGCGGTCAACAGTCCTTACCTGGGTTGGGATTTTCGTGACCCGGAACTTGCTGTGGCAGGCACGATTTATCACACTTTTGAATGGCTGTTTGTCCGGGTGGCTCCCTTTATCCTGATTGCGGCAATTGTTGGCGTGTGTTTAACGAGGAAAAAAGCATAACAGTTTGCCATCAGCCATGAGAATAAAAGAGAAAGCACATCGGGCAGAGGGCCTTTGGGCCATTCTGCCGATGTGCTTTCTCCTATTTTACCCTTTTACCGGCAGCCGCAACTCGCACCGATAGGGGATGCCGCTGTGAAATTCCGCTTTGCCTCCATGGGCGGCGGCGATCTGGGCCACCAGCCGCAGACCGGTACCGTGAGCGGCCCCGCCGTCCGGCCCCAATGGCGGGGAGGCGTTCGGCTGCGCCGTTCCCGTCATGGTTCCACCCTCCACCCATAAGATCAGTTCTTGGCTCTCTGCTCTGCCCCCCAGACAAATGGAACAGCCGGGGGCGTTGTGCCGCACGCAGTTGGTGAGCAGATTGTTCACCGCCCGTCGCAACAGAAAGGAATCCACCTTAACCTCAGGCAGGAGTGTTTCCGGTAGGTCGATTTCAAAGTCAAACCCCACCCCCATGCCGCCGTTGAGAAAGTCTGCCGCTGCTTGCCGCAGGAAGGCCGCTGGCTGGAGGGACTCCTTCCGCAAGGCCTGCATCTCACAGTCCAAGCGCATGGTCAGGTTCAGGTCATTGACCAGGTCCCGGATGACCTGACTTTGGGCCCGGATGGCGCAGGCCTGACGCTTGTGCTCCGGCGCCAGGTCCTGCGCCTCCTCCAGCTGAGCGGCATAGCCCATGACCACTGACAGGGGCGTGCGGATGTCGTGGGAGACGCCGTTGATCCAATTGGACCGGGCAGCGTCCCGTACCTGTTGATCCTGCCGGAACCACCGGCCCACCGCCAGCCAGACAAGCCCCAGTACACTGCTCAAGGCCAGCAAGAAGAAGAACAGAAACCAGATGGGGATTTGGAGCAGAGTCTGAGTGTCCATGGCGATATCGTGCTTCCATATGCTCCCCTTGGGGGAGCCCACCACCAACAGCCCATCTTCCCGCACCCGGCACTGAACCGGGTAGTCGCCAAGATACCACCGGGTAAAAGAGGCCACATCAGAGACGGTATACTGCTCCGGCACATCGTCCGGTTTGCGGAGGGACCACACTACCTGCCCCTCGTGATTTAGCAGCATGGCCCATCGGTCTTTCTCCAGCAATTCATCCCCGGAGAAAGAATAGGCCGTTCCATCCCAGAACAGGGTGTCAGAGAGCTTTTCTGTGGGTGTGTTCCAGTCCCGACCACCGTTTGAATTGTAGTAGACAAAGGTAATCAGCCCCAGCAGCGTTATGATGGCGATGAGGAGTGCCGAGACCGTCACCAGCATGGCACCTTTTAGTAAACTGCGCAGTTTCATGTCGTGCCCTCCCGTCGGAGCCGGTAGCCCAGCCCCCGTACTGTCAGCAAAAATTGGGGATGGGAGGGGTCCGTCTCCACCTTCTCCCGCAGGCGGCGGATATGGACCATAAGGGTGTTCTCGTAGCCAACCAGAGGTCCGTCCCACAGCGCGGAGCATAGCGCGTCGATGGTGACGATGTTTCCTCGTGCCTCCCACAGTTTGCGGAGCAAGGCAAACTCCTTGGCGGTGAGAGCGGTTTCCTGACCGCCCCGGCAAACCGTACCCTTGCCCCAGTCGATTTCGGTTTTTCCCAGCCGCGTCGAGCGGGTTTCCTGATGTCGGTAAACCCGGCGCAGCACCGCCCGCAGGCGGAGCAGCAGTTCCTGGGGCAGAAAGGGTTTTGTGATATAGTCGTCCGCCCCCAGCCCCAATCCCCGCAGACGTGCTTCGTCCTCATCCCGGGCAGAGAGGAACAGCACCGGTATATCCCGGATTTCACGAAGTATTCCAAAAAGGGAGAACCCGTCCCCGTCCGGGAGCATCACATCCAGCAGCACCGCGTCCGGGGCAGCGGTGTCAAGCCGCTCCAGCGCCTGAGCGCAGGACCATGCCGAGTCTGTCACATAGCCTGCCTGAGTCAGAATATCATTTACCATGTTCTGAAGGGTAGGCTCATCATCTACGATTAAAATACGATAGGCCATGTGGTTGGTCTCCTTTGTGTTTGGCTATTTCTTATTATAGCTGCTCTTTCCGCCCCGTCCAGTCTTAGGGAAAGAAGTAAGGTAATCGTAAGGCAGGCTTCATGGGCGTGTAAGGCAGGACTGCTATGATACATGGCACAAGGAGGTTTTGCCATGAACATCATTGAGACGCACGATCTGTGCAAGCAATACGGCAGCGCCCTGCGGGTGTCTCATCTGGCCCTCGGCGTGCCTGAGGGCAGCGTCTACGGTTTTCTCGGCCCCAACGGAGCGGGAAAGTCCACCACTCTGAAAATGATCCTAGGTTTGGTGCGCCCCACAGCGGGCAGCATCCGGGTACTGGGAAAGGATCTGGACAGAGCCAATCGTCTGTCAGTGCTGCGGCAGGTGGGAAGTCTGATTGAGAGCCCCAGCTACTACGGCCACCTCACCGGCGAGGAGAACCTGCGCATCGTCCAGACCCTCCGGGGCGTGCCGGAGCGAAATATTCGGGAGGTGCTGCAAATCGTCCGGTTGGATGGACAGCAGGGCAAAAAAGTGGCCCACTACTCTCTGGGTATGAAGCAACGGCTGGGGCTGGCGGCAGCCTTGCTGGGGTATCCCAAGCTGCTCATTCTGGACGAGCCTACCAACGGTCTGGATCCAGCGGGCATCCAAGAGATGCGGGAGCTCATCTGTGACCTGCCCGGTCGGTTCGGCATGACGGTGGTGGTGTCCAGCCACCTTTTAAGCGAAATTGACCAGATGGCCGATCATGTGTCCATTATCCGGGAGGGAGAGTTGGTATTTCAGGACACGCTGGAGGCGCTCCACGGCCGCAGCTGTCACCAGCTGGCTCTGAAAACCACCAACAATACCGTGGCCCGCAAGCTGCTGATGGAGAAATCGGTGTCCTGTCAGGAAGAGGAGGACTATCTGATTCTGCCCATCCTCTCCGACGAGATCGCCGCCCAACTTACTTGCTTTCTGGCGGACAAGCGTCTGGGCGTGGTGCGGCTGGAGGAACGACACAAGAGTCTGGAGGATATCTTTCTGGAGCTGACAGGAAAGGCGGCGAGCTTATGAAACTGCTACAGATGGAATTTTACAAATGCCGCCGCCGCAAAATTCTTCTGGTGTGTGCCGCCGTGCTGGCGGTGCAGATGCTCTGGATGGGTGTCTTTTTTGCCCGGCAGGACGCCGAGGACCTCCGATGGGGCTGGATGCTTCTGCTTTACAATCTGTGCACCATAGACGCCATTATCCTACCCCTCAGCGTGGCCACTCTGGCCAGCAGAAATTGCGAGCTGGAACACCGGGGCAGCACTTGGAAACTGCTGGAGACCATGGTGTCGCCGGGCAGCCTCTATGGGGCCAAGCTGGGCTGGGGCGCTCTGGTGCTGGCGGTTCTGCTGATCCTCCGCTCGGGGCTGTTTCTGGGCGTAGGTATCGCGCAAGGCTTTCAGGGGGCGATTCCTTGGGGGCGATTTGGGCTGTTTACCCTGCTCTCCTGGGCGGTTTCCATGATGGTCTATGCCCTCCAGCAGGGATTGTCCCTGCGCTTTGCCAATCAGGCCGCCGCTCTGGTGTGCGGCATATCCGGCAGCTTTCTGGGTATTCTCTCCATGATGTTTCCACCGGCACTGGTCCGGTGCGTGCCCTGGGGATACTACGGTCTCATGTCCTTGGTATACATGGACTGGAATAAAGTCACCCGGGTGACCCGGTTCTACTGGCGGGAGCTCCCGGTGACCGATGTTGTCCTGCTGCTGCTCTGGGCGGCGGTATTTCTGATTGTGGGCCGGACTCTGTTCGTGCGCAAGGAGGTGTGAGACATGCTGCTGCGTTGTTTGAAAGCGGAATTGCAAAAGTGTCGCCGCTCCCCGGTATGGCTGGCCTTTCTGGTACTGCCCATTTTCCCGGCCATTCTGGGCACCGGGAACTATTTGGGCAATCTGGAAGTACTGGAAAATGGCTGGTACAGCCTATGGAGCCAGCACACCCTGTTTTCCTCCATGTTCTTTCTGCCCGCTCTGCTGGGGGTATTCTGCGCCTGGCAGTGGCGGCTGGAGCATACCGACCACAACTGGAACAGCTTTCTCACTGCGCCGGTACCGATAAGGGATCTGTACGGGGCTAAGCTGATTCTGGCTGTCGTGGTGTCCCTATTGGCGCAGGTGTGCATCGGCGTTTTGTTCCTCCTCAGTGGGAAGGTGGTGGGCATCTCCGAACCGGTGCCGCCGGAACTGCCGGAGTGGCTACTCTGCGGGGCGGCAGGCGGTGTCTCGGTCTGTGTGGTGCAACTCTTTTTCAGTCTGGTGATCCGGGCCTTTGCCCCGCCGGTGGCCTTTGGTCTGGTGGGCGGTATTCTGGGTCTGCTGTTCACCGCTCAGGGGTGGGGATATGTGTTCCCATACTCCCTGCTGTGCATGGGGATGCGGGCCAATAACCCCCAGATGGAGCTGGATTTGCTGCGGTTTGTACTCTCGGCATTGGTCTATACCATAGTATTTGCACTTCTCACTCTGCAGTATCTCCGAGGGCGGGATATAGCGGCGGAGTAAGGACAGGCCTCCGGCTTTTTGCCGGGGGCCTGTTTCCTCCTTGTTTTGCCCAGTACGCCACGGCGTTCCGCAGGAAACGGGCACAGCCGGGTACGGCCTTGTCGTAGTAGGCGATGAACCGCGGGTTAGACACATACAACTCTGCGCTCCCCCAGTGCTTGGCCGGGTCGCATCGGTTCTCGGTGATGGTGAGCCACCGGCGGTGGAGGGCGTAGATGTTCGCCACGCCGCCAACCTCATACCCCGCCCGGTTCAAAGCGCTCCCCGCTCTCGTGGACTTGCCCGGTGAGTTTCAGCTTGCTCCCCCTTCTGCTTGTCAAATTCGGTTTGGCTGGCCGCGGTAAGTTCCCCTATCATAGCATAGATCTTCATGGCCGGCAACCGATTCCCATGCTCCAAGGCCAGAACTTGTGGTATAATAAAAATTCACAAAACCCTTATATCCTGAATGGAAACAACAAGCGATGAGGACCGAACATGGAACACATTTTTCTTTTGGAGGACGATGAGACATTAGGGCAAGGAATTGCCATGGCGCTGACAGAGCCGGAGATATCCGTAACATGCCGGAACAATCTGGAAAAGGCCCGGGAAGCGGTAGCAGGGGAGAAATTTGACCTTCTGATTCTGGATGTGAATCTTCCGGATGGCAGCGGTCTGGACCTGCTGCGTCAGGTGCGGGCAGCGGGCGACGCTACTCCGGTAATTCTGCTCACTGCCAACGATCTGGAATTGGACGAGGTCACCGGACTGGAGGCGGGAGCGGACGACTATATCACCAAGCCCTTTTCTCTGGCGGTGCTCCGGGCCAGAGTCAACGCCCAGCTTCGTCGAAGTACGCCTAAGGCTACCCATATCGTGTCGATGGGGCCTTTTGTCTTTCATTTTGACCTGATGGACTTTCGCCGGGATGGCAGACTGGTAGAGCTTTCTAAAACCGAGCAAAAGCTATTGCGGGTATTGGTGGAGAACCGGGGGCATGCCGTACCCCGGGCCACGCTGGTGGACCGGGTATGGACGGACGGTGCGGAATTTGTGGAGGAAAACGCCCTGTCCGTCACGGTCAAGCGGCTGCGGAGTAAACTGGAGGCTGACCCCTCCAAACCAGAATATCTGAAAACGGTATACGGCATCGGCTACATCTGGGCGGTGAAACCATGAGTGGCTATCTTGTTATGGGCGCTGCCTTGCTGCTTGCGCTGGTCGTGGTCGCCGTCGACCGCTGGCGGATCTCCCGCATCATGCGGCGACTGGATGATATGCTCACCACGGCCATGAACGGCAACTTTTCAGAAGAGACTTTTGATGAGAGTCGCCTTTCCTCTCTGGAAAGCCGACTGGGACGGTATCTGGCGACCAGCGCCCTGTCTGCGCGAAAGGTACAGGAACAGAAGGATCAGATTAGCGCTCTGATTTCCGATATCTCCCACCAGACCAAGACCCCGGTGGCCAATGTGCAGCTCTACGCGCAGTTGCTCTCAGAGCAGCCGCTCACGGCTCAGGGGAAGAATTGCGCCGCTGCCATTTCCGCTCAGGCAGAAAAGCTTCAGACCCTCATCGAGGCACTGGTCAAAACCTCCAGACTGGAGACAGGGATCCTTGTCATCCATCCCCAGCCCGGCGAGATTTCGACCGTGGTGGAGCGGGCTGTCGCTCAGTATGTGCCCAAAGCCGCGGAAAAGGGCATCACCCTGACCACCCGGCAGACAGAGGGCTCCGCCCTCTTCGATCCCAAGTGGACCGAAGAGGCGGTGTGCAACCTGATAGACAACGCTGTAAAATATACCCCGTCCGGCGGGACGGTGACAGTGGAAGTAAAAAACTATGAACTGTTTTCCGCTGTCCGGGTAAGTGATACCGGCCCGGGCATTTCCGAGGCGGAGCAGGCCAAAATTTTCAGACGGTTTTACCGCGCTCCCGGCGTCTGGCAGGCGGAGGGCGTGGGCATCGGCCTTTACCTCACCCGGCAGATCGCGGAAAAGCAGAGGGGCTATGTGAAGGTGGAAAGTGCGCCGGGCGCAGGAAGTGCCTTTTCGCTTTTTCTGCCCAGATCATGAGCCGCTTCTGTCAGAACTGTCACATTCTCGAAAGTATCAGGACAGATTTCTATGCTAAAGTCTGTATTGTCAAAAGACGGTACAGACTTTTTCTCTGGAGGAACGCATCATGACAATTTTACAGACCCGTGATCTGAAAAAATATTACGGCACTGGGGATACACAGGTAAAGGCTCTGGACGGCGTGGAGCTGAGCGTCGAGCAAGGCGAATTTGTGACCATTGTGGGCACCTCGGGCTCTGGAAAATCCACCCTGCTCCACATGCTGGGCGGGCTGGACCGGCCTACCTCGGGTACGGTTACCGTGGACGGCAAGAACATCTTCGACTTAAAAGACGAGGCCCTGACCATCTTCCGCCGCCGCAAGATCGGCTTTGTATTCCAGTCCTACAACCTCGTGCCGGTGCTCAGCGTGTGGGAAAATATCGTGCTGCCCATCCAACTGGATGGCGGTAGGGTGGACGAAGCCTACATCGGGCAGGTGGTGCAGACGCTTGGGCTGGAAAGTAAGCTGCAAAGTCTGCCCAGTCAGCTGTCTGGCGGCCAGCAGCAGCGTGTCGCCATCGCCCGGGCGCTTGCCACCAAGCCCGCCATCCTTCTGGCCGATGAGCCTACCGGCAATCTGGACAGCCGAACCAGCCAGGATGTGCTGGGCCTCATGAAGGTAACCGGCCAGAAATTTGCCCAGACCATGGTCATGATCACCCACAATGAGGAGATCGCCCAGATGGCCGACCGTATCGTCCGCATCGAGGACGGGCGGATTGTGACGCGGTGAGGGGGTGCGCAGCATGAAAGTTGCAAACCGCAGATGTATCTTCCGCCTGAGCCTGCGCACACTGCGCGCCAACCGCGCCCGCAACCGGGTCGCGGTGGCCGCGATCGCGCTGACGGCGCTGCTGTTTACCGCGCTGCTGACGATTGCGATGTCACTCAACGAAGGGGTGCAGCAGAGCAATTTTCGGCAGGTGGGCGGCTTTTCGCAGGGCGGCTTCAAGTATCTGACGCAGGCACAGTTCGAAGCGCTGAGGGATGACCCGCGCATCGCGGCATGGGGACTGCGGCGGTTCCTCGGTATGCCGACCGAGGCGCCGTTCAACAAGTCGCACGTCGAGATAGGCTATTCGGACACCAATCAGGCGCACTGGATGTATTGCGACCCGGTCGAGGGGCGGCTGCCCAAGGAGGGGACGGACGAGGCGGCGACCGATACCCGTGTGCTGGCGCTGCTGGGCATCGAGCCAGAACTGGGGGCGCAGTTTACCGTCACTTTTACCGTGGACGGCCATCAAACCACCCAAACCTTTACGCTGTGCGGCTGGTGGGAGTACGACGAGGCGGTAGTCGCCAGCCATATCCTGCTGCCTGAAAGCCGCGTGCAAGCCGTGCTGGACGAGGTGGGTGTCACGCCGCCCGGCGAGGACGGCATGACTGGTGCTTGGAATATGGACATGATGCTGCGAAGCGGCGCCAAGCACATCGAGCAGGATCTGAACGCTATCCTTGATGACCATGGCATGCAGAGCGAGGACAATGGGCAGGAGAACTATGTGCGCATCGGCGTCAACTGGGGCTACACGAGTGCGCAGCTGTCCGAAGCGCTGCGCGATCCCGCGACCGTAGCCGCGCTGGCGGCCATCCTGCTGCTGATCGTGCTGACCGGCTATCTGATCATTTACAACGTGTTCCAGATCTCGGTGACGAGCGACATCCGGTTTTACGGCCTGCTCAAGACCATCGGCACGACCCCGCGTCAGCTGCGGCGGATCATCCGGCAGCAGGCGGTCGCGTTGTCGCTGGTCGGCATCCCAATCGGGCTGGCGGCCGGCTGGCTGGTGGGCTGTGTGCTCACACCGGTCATCGTGCGGCGTATGAATGGGATGGAGGAGGTGCGGTCGGCCGACCCGCGCATCTTTGTGTTCGCGGCGGTGTTTGCGCTGGCGACCGTGCTGCTCTCATGCCGTCGGCCGGGACGGCTGGCGGGCAAGGTCTCGCCGGTCGAGGCGGTGCGCTACACCGAGGGCGCGAAAAACCGCCGCCACATCCGGCGCGGCGGCAAACGGGTCTCGCTCTGGTCGATGGCGTGGGCCAATCTGGGCCGCAGCCGCGGCAAGACGGCCGTGACCATCCTGTCGCTGTCGCTGGCGGTCGTGCTGCTGACGGTCACGATGACCTTCACGCGCGGGTTCGATCTGGAAAAATACCTGCGCGGCATGGCAGCGGCGGATTTCCAGCTGGCAAACGCTGATTATTTTCAGGTCGGTGCGCTCTGGAGCAGTGCCGCGCAGGCGCTGCCCGAGCAGGCGGTCACGGATGTGCAGGCCGCGGGCGGCGTGCAGCAGGGCGGCTGTGTGTACGGCCTGACGACCGCCGTGCAGGAGTTTGTCACCGAGGACTGGTACCGCACCGGTCGCGCGCGGTGGTACGACGCGGCAGCGATCGACCAGCAGGTAGACTATGCGGAGCGGACGGCGGATGGTCTGCTCGCCGACCGCGTGCAACTGTACGGCATGGAGGCGTTTGCCCTGGACCGCCTGACCGTGCTGGAGGGCGACCTTGACCGTGTATATGCGCCGGGCAGCCGATACATCGCCGCGGTGTATACGGTCGACGAGTACGGCAGGGTGGAAGAAAACAGCCATTGGGCGCGCGTGGGCGATACGGTGACGCTGCGTTATGTCGAGCGCTTTGCGTATTACGACGCGGAGACCGGCGCGGCCATTGCGGCGGAGGAATTGGATGCCGCCTACGCGGCGGGGCGCAGTATCCTGTCCCGCGCGGAGACGTTCCGCGACGAAACCTATACGGTCGCGGCGCGGGTCGCGGTGCCGACCGGACTGAACTACCGCTACTACGGCGCGGATGAGTTTGTCATGAATAGCGAGACCTTCTGTCAGGATACGGGGACGGACACGGTGATGTACTACGCCTTTGACGTGCAGGACGGTGCGGACGCCGCGATGGAGTCCTTCCTCGCCGATTATACGACAAGCGTTGCCCCCGAGTTGGATTATGCCAGCCGCGCGACATACAGCGCGGAGTTTTACAGCTTCCGCAATATGTTTCTGACGCTTGGCGGCGTGCTGTGCCTGATCATCGGGCTGGTCGGCGTGCTCAATTTCTTTAACGCCATCCTGACCGGCATCATCGCGCGGCGGCATGAGCTTGCGGTGCTGCAGGCCATCGGCATGACGCCGCGGCAGCTGCGGCGGATGCTGGTGTGCGAGGGCTTGCTGTATATGCTCAGTACGCTTGCCCTGACCATGCTGCTGACCGTGGCGCTTGCGCCGCTGGCAGGCGCAGCGGTCGAGCGGATGTTCTGGTTTTTTACCTACCGGTTCACGGTACTGCCCGTCCTGCTGGTGCTGCCACTGTTTGCAGTTTTGGGGGTGGCGATCCCGGTTCTGAGCAGCCGCGCGGCCCAGCGACATTCTGTGGTAGAACGTCTGCGGGAGGAATAACGCACAAAGCGAAAATAATGGCCGTCTGCAAGCAGTGTTGCTTGCAGACGGCCTGTTTTTATCTGTATCATCGCATCGTGCTTGACCGCCGTATGCCGGGTTACTTTTTGTACTCTTGGCGGTGGTACTGTAATTTGTCTTGTCTGGGTAGAGCCTCATGTTACTCCCGGATTTGCTGCTGTTTCTTGGTAAGTTTCTCCGGCGGTATGATCCCGCGCATCCGATTCTGGATGGTCTTTCACTCCGCGTTCATCCGTTGGATGCACACCGTTGGTTGCTACTTGCAATCTTCCCGCGTGTAGGCATAGACACATTTGGAATGTTTGGTGCCATCCGGCAAGGTGGGCGAGTAGCATCTTTCGAGGAAATGGTTGCCTTGTCATTATCTGAGTGGCGGGGCGAAGTCCGGGCTTGGTGTGGTTTTGATACCAGAAGTCCATTTGATTTACGAACGGCGTGTCGGGGCGGGTGTTTGCATATCCGGCTTTGCATCGCTCCTTATCCTGTACGCCATGGTTGACTATTCTCTGGCCAACTGACCGGAGGATAGAAACAGGGGACTGTAACCAACTTCTATGGCTATGTCGATGTAAGATTCTGTACGGGCTACAGATTGTCGCTCACCTTACGACTCCGTATTATAGGGCCATGTGTTGATGCCGCCGAATTCGTAGATATTGGTGTAGCAAATCGCAACAAAGCAATTGCAGAGGTACAATACATATTGGACAGGCACTTGCTCCGTTGCGCGCAGCCGTGTATAATGCAAAGGAACAGCATCAACAAGGAGGCGTCACAGTGCGTATTCGCATGCTGTGCAACAGCCTGACTTTTGCAAATGATATGCCGCAGACGCTGACCGGATTGACTGGCGTGGAGGTCATTCATCATACCCGGAGCGGCTGGCGGCTGATAGTCGAGTTTGTGATACAGAGACAGGGGGAGAACCAACAATGATTCGGGAAGTTTGTAAAGACGAGACTTTTCTGGCACAGAAAGCTGAGCCTGCTACACCGGATGACCAGCAGAACGCGGTCGACCTGCTGGAGACGCTCGAGCACCACAAGGCGGGCTGCGTGGGTATGGCGGCCAACATGATTGGGGTCAATAAACGCATCATCGCCTTTGATAATGAGGGTAAGTACATGGTCATGTTCAACCCGGAGATTGTCAAAAAGTCCGGGCCTTACGAAACGGAGGAGGGCTGCTTGTCACTTACCGGTGTGCGCCCGGCCAAAAGATGGCAGACTATCAAGGTGCGCTGGCAGAACGAGCAGTTTCAGCAGCGCATCAAGACCTTCACCGGCTGGACGGCGCAGATCATCCAGCACGAGATCGACCACTGTGACGGTATCCTGATATGCTCCCTCTATGAGAGACAGTGAAATAAAACACTGTCAATCATGGAGGGGGCACTTCTATGTCACAAAAGTCAAAAGTAAGTATTGAAGAAAAGACAAAGATGGT
>NZ_JBQKJP010000064.1:0-11008 GCF_052117205.1 Candidatus Agathobaculum pullicola
TAAGTCCTCGATTGTTACCATGTGTATCGCCAGCTGCATCCCATCACCTCAGACTTTTTTCTTATTATAACATACCGCGAGGGCTGTTGCGAGACTTTGTCAACAGCGCCAACTTGTCCCAAAGTCCTTTCATAAGGAGAGAGGCCGAGGGGCGGTGCTCCGGCGTCGTCCCTTGGTCTGTTATTCATTTTTGAAGGAGGTACAATGGCGGATATCCTCTTAAAGCTCATACCGGCGGATTTAGAGAGCGGCGACATCCTTAACAAAGAGGTGGGGCGGAGGTACAATATACTTGGAAATACTGATTGTCCGACACCCGAGTAAGGAGGACATTTTGAAACAATCGGACAATAAAACTGTTCACGGCACAGCCGCCCTCTACTGCCGCCTGAGCCGTGACGATAACATGGACAGCGAGTCCAACAGCATTCAGAACCAAAAGAAAATCCTTTTGAAGTACGCAACCGACAACGGTTTCCCCAATCCTACGTTTTTCATTGACGATGGTGTGTCCAGGGTAACGTTTGGACCGTCCGGGCTGGAATGAGATGATCCAGCTGGCCGAGGCAGGAAAGGTTAAAATCGTCATTGTCAAGGATATGTCCCGCATGGGCCGTGACTATCTGAAAGTAGGCTATTATACCGAGAGTTTCTTTGCTGAACGCGATATTCGGTATATCGCCATCAATGACGGCGTGGACAGCGACAAAGGGGACAACGATTTTACTCCTTTTCGCAATCTGTTCAACGACTTCTACGCCCGCGATACCAGCGAGAAAATCCGGGCCGTCATGCGGGCCAAAGGAAATGCTGGAGAACACCTTTGCACAAATCTGCCCTATGGGTATCAGAAAGACCCGGCGGATAAAAAGAAGTGGATCGTGGACGAGGAAGCCGCCGAAATCGTAAAGCGGATTTTCGACCTGTGCATTGCAGGAAAAGGCCCCATGCAGATTGCCAAGCTGCTGACCGCCGAACACGTCTTTACAGTTAAAGCCCACTACGCCCAGCGGGACGGAAAGCCGCTGCCCGAGAAGCCGTATCATTGGGACCCGAAATCTGTCGCGGGGATATTGGAGCGGCCAGAGTACACCGACTGTACGGTGAACTTCAAGACCTATTCCAAGTCCCATAAGCTGAAGAAGCGGCTGCATATTGCCCCGGAGAACTGGGGGATTTTCGATGTGACGGCGCTGTTCTTTGATGATGCCATAGCATTTATGGAAGACGCGAAAAAACAACGGTTCCAAGAAGCAGAGAAAGAGGCCAAGAAGCACAAGCGTGAAATTTCCCAAGCGGAAAAGCGCATTGGTGAACTTGACCGCATTTTCAAGCGTATCAGTGAGGACGATATCAGCGGGGCAATCAGCTATGAACGGTTCTTAAAACTCTCCGCGGGCTATGAGGCGGAACAAAAGAACTGGCAGAGAAAGGTCAAGGCACGGCGGGAAGCGGTAGAAATCGTTGAACAGGATCAAGCCGACTTTGATAGCTTTGTAGCTATTGCACGGAAGTATTTGGGCATCCGGGAACTGACACTCACCATCGTCAATGAGTTTGTGAAGAAGATTATCGTCCATGCGCCGGATAAGTCCAGCGGCCACCACAGGCAGAAGATTGAACTGGTCTGGAACTTCATCGGAGAAGTCAATCTGCCGGGCAACGATCAGACCGTAGAACTGCAAAGAAAAGGCAGGACGGCATGACCTTTCCGCCATGCCGCCCTGCGACAATCAAATTACTTCCTTATGGGAGTGCGCGCCTTGAGGCGCGGCCTTTGTTTTTCTCTTCTCTCTGCCGTATGCCACCATTATTTCTTCAGACGGTTGACATATTCCAGAATGATATCCGTCGAATACTCTACACCCAAACGACCCGCATTAACACACAGATCATAGTGATCACATTTACCCCACACCTTGCCGGTGTAGTAATTATAATAAGTAGAACGTTGCTTATCCATCTTCTCGAGTGCAGCCTCTGGAGTCTTGCCTTCAATCTCATAGTCGCCGCAAGTCTGGATTCGTTTTACACGATTTTCAATGGAACCATGGATAAAGAAGTCAAACTTATTCGGGAAATCGCGCAGCACATGGTCTGCGCAGCGACCGACTATGACGCACGAAGAGTCCTCTGCCATCTCACGAATGATATTGGACTGTGCAAGATACAACTGATCGGTCAAACTCATCCCGTTCAGTCCAACCGAACCGAACATGGTCAGCGAATACAAAAAGCTATTAGTCGCACGTTTATCGAGTTGCTCAAACAATTTTTCATCAAAACCGGTTTTTTTCGCCGCACGGGTAATTAATTCCCGATCATAAAAAGGAATACCAAGGCGGAGCGCGAGTTTCTGGCCGATCTCTCTGCCCCCGGTACCATATTCACGGCCAATAGTAATGATCAGATTGTTATTCATAACGCACCCTCCTTACTGACTCTTATTATACAAATTGCATAATGGTTTGTGTTATCAGTATGCACCATTTTATGTTTTTTGTCAAGATTATTTGAGATTTTTTTGCAATCGGTAATATAGGAGTACAATACATCTTGGACAGTTGAATAAAAAAGGATGAAGGATAGGGCCTCATCGGTTAAAGTTGAGTTGCGACACTTAACTTGACGAAAAGGGGGCCATATCCTTCATGAGCAAGAGTATAACACAGGACATGGCGTATCGGCAATCTCTAATGAAGTACGCAGAGAAATACGGCGTCAGTCGCGCCAGCCGGAAGTACAACAAAAGCCGGTCGTACATTTACTTCTGGAAAGCTCGATGGGATGGCACGGTCGAATCCTTGTCCTGCCAGTCCCGGCGGCTTCACGGCCATTCCAATCAGCACACAGATGCAGAACTGAAACTAATCCGCAATATGCGCCGCCGCAATCCAGATCTGGGCATGGTGGAGTTGTGGCACCGGCTGCGGCTACGGGGTTATACCCGACGTCCGGAGAGTTTGTTCCGAGTCATGCGCAAATTGGGCCTATTTCCTGCTGTTTCAAAGAAAAAAGTGCATAAACCAAAGCCTTACGAGCAGATGACTTATCCCGGCCAGCGGGTCCACGTTGATGTGAAGGTGGTCCCCCGCAAGTGTATCACAGACCCAGAACTCCACCTGTTTCAGTATACTGCCATTGACGAGTTTACCCGCCTGCGATTTCTGGCTGCTTACCCAGAGCAGAGCACCTATTCCTCTGCCGACTTCCTGAAAAAGTTGTTCAAGTGGTACGCCCGCCGGGGCATTCGAGTGGAATGCGTCCAGACGGACAACGGTTTTGAGTTCACTAACCGCTTTTCCAACAGCAAACAGAATCTACCCACCCTGTTTGAGACGATTGCCGCTGCGTTAGGTGTCCGGCATAAACTCATCCGTCCCTACACGCCCCGCCATAATGGCAAGGTGGAGCGTAGCCACCGAGAGGATCAAAAGCGTTTTTATTTTTCCACTGCTTTTACTCCCTCCAAGACTTCGCAAGACAGCTTGCCGTCCATAACCGCCGCTCCAACAACTTTCCCATGAGGCCCCTGGGTTGGCTTTCTCCTTTAGAGTTCTCTGTCCAATATGTTTGACAAACCTACACAGTTCAAATCGTTAGTACGAGGCAGCGTAGAAGAAACGCTCAACGAGCTGTTGGAAGCTGAGGCAGAGAAACTCACACAGGCCGACCAGTACGAGCGCAGTGAGCAAATGGCAGGGTTACCGGAGCGGCCAATATAGCCGCAGTCTTACCGCCACTTCTGGAGATGTCACCCTCAAGGTGCCTAAACTCAAGGAGATCTCCTTTGAGACCGCTATCATTGAACGGTATCGCCGCCGGAAAAGCTGTGTGGAGGAAGCCCTCATTGAGATGTACATGGGGGCGTATCCGCCCGGCGTATGGAGGATATTACAGACGCGCTGCGGGGCAGCAAGGTGTCATTAGCGAATTAAACAAGAAAGCGTATGTCCACATCGAGGGTTGGCGGAACCGTCTTTTGCAAGGTGGACGGTACCCATGTCTATGTGGATGGATAGCGTGAAGTTCTGGGTGCGCCCCTGAGGACATGAAAGGGGGCAAGGCCAGCTGGGTCAGCTTCTTCCGGTAGATGCGTAGCCGTGGCTTGGACGGGATCAAACTGGTGGTTGGGAGACAAGTGTCTTGGTATGCTGGAGGCGAAGTGTTCCTTGATGAAAAATACCAGAGGTGTGCTGTTCGCTTTTACCGCAACGTGTTCTCTGTTACGCCTCGTCCCAAGGTGAAGCTAGTGGCCAAGATGCTGGGAGCGATCCGCGCCCAGGAGAGCAAGAAAGCTGCCCGGGAGAAAGCCAAAGCCGTGGTGGAGGAACTACGCTCCATGAAGCTGAAAGAGGCTGCCAAGAAGGTGGAGATGGCATTGAGGGAACGCTGACTCACTGCGATTTCCCCAGCGAACACTGGACCCGCATCCGTACCAACGATGTCATTGAACGGCTGAACTGGGAGATCCGCCGCCGCACTCGGGTGGTGGGCAGTTTCCCATACGGCAACTCTGCCCTCACGCTGGTCTGTGCTTGGTGCGCCATGTGGCCGGCACCCAGTGGAGCCACAAGAAGTACATAAATATGCAGCTCCTGAAGGCTTCCGTTGAGGGTGCCTTCTTTGCCGGCTGACTTCATTCATGCCTGAGTCTGCAAAACAAAGTGCGAAAAACTCTTGACACTACCTGAAGGAGAAGACAGAACCGACAACTGCATTGACTACAGTGTGCAGATTTTTCCCATATAGCGATTGAACAAAAACCAGGTCTGTGGTAAATTCCTTCAGACCTCGTAACCTATGTTCTCAATGCTCGATGTGGAAGAAAAAATTGAGTATCAAGCAGCTTCTGAATGATCAGATATGGCAATAATTTCTTCCGTAGAATCTGCTGTACCTTCGTCTATGTCATCCTGCGAAACAATTGCAATATTGGCAGAAAGAACTAACTGCTGAACACCTGTGCTGTCTGCTGGGCCAACGACAAAGGAAAGTGTATGAATACCAGGTTGTGCATCGACAGGAACTTTGATTGTATATCGACTGCTCGCCTGATCGTTAAATATGGTAAACGCATCATTGGAATAGCCGGCAATTGGTTGCCCATCCCATTGCCAGCCTGCGGGCAGCTGCACACGGTAAATTCCATTTTCACCTAATACATCTGCCGTAACCGTCAGGGTTTTCCCAGGGTATACCTCTGCGCTATGTATATTGAATGAGCCTGTATAAGAAATCGGACGCTGCTCAATCGGCACCGAGGTGTCCGCGCGCTTCTCCGTGCCATCCGGCATGGTTAACACAAAAGACACATCCAGCGTATCACCGGTCAACTCGCGGAGCGTATAGTTGAGGGTACTGGTTTTATTGGGGGTAACTTGAAAATTGTTGTTCCCATAATTGTTAACCGGCTCGCCGTTGACATACCACTGCGCTTTTGCGGTGTAATTTGCGGAAACACCGTTAAGTTGTACAGTGAAAGAAGCAGGCTGATAAGGGCGAACGCTGTCTGGCTGTGTTTTCATCGACACACTGGTTGCTGCACGGGACGCATCTCGCTTTTGGATCTGATCAAAACCGTAATCGAGGAGCTGGCGGGAGTCGGCAAAACGCTGTGCATCACTGGTTGATTTCATAACGACGGCAATCACACGACGACCATTACGCACGGCAGTTGTTGTGACGCAATATCCTGCCTGCGATATTGTACCGGTTTTAAAACCATCTAATCCTTCGTATGGAGCCATAGTGTTCAGCATATGATTGGTGTTATTATAATAAGCACCATTAAAACTAAAACCGCTCTTACTGGTGATCCGCAAAATGTCAGGGTAAGTGTCAATGAAAATTTTGGTCAGCGCGGCCTGTGAGCGAGGCGTAATATAATTGGGTTGTGCTCCGTGGCAGTTATAATAGGTCGCGTTCAACCCAAGTTCCTTTGCTGTTGCATTCATACGCGTGACAAAGGCACTTTCACTGCCGCTGATATGCTCGGCCATGGCAATACAGGATGCACTGGCAGACGGTATCATAATGAGATGCAGCAATGTATCTACGGTGTAGGTTGCGCCTTCTGTCAGCGGAACGGCGGTCGGATAGTTGGCATCGCGCGATTTGACAGCTACGTTATGACTAATTTTAACCGGAGTATCCAGTGTGATTGTACCGGCTTCCAGCTCCTGATAGATGATATAAGCGGTCAGGACCTTGGTCATACTGGCAGGAACGCGGGCAACGTCACCATTATAAGAATAGAGTTCTTCTCCGGTATCTCCATCCATGACAAAGGCGCTTTCTGCTTCAAAATTTAATGCAAGCGCAAATGGTATACTGCCGCCCATACAAACGACAACGGAAAGAAATACCGCAAGTATTTTTTTGTACATGATAAAACCCCCTTGCTTGTTATGCGCAGGTCAGCAATTAACCTGCGCAGATGCTATTTCTGTTTTGCAGAAAAATAGGAATAGTGTTATTTACTAGTTTAGCAGATATAACAAATAAAAGGAAGGGGCTTATACAACGAATTACTAAATATTGAAAAGTTCGGAATGTCAGATGCCTTGCATTTGAACAAGATATGAATTATGTTAGTATTTGCTTGACTTTAATAGGAAAAAATGGTTATATATATATCAATATGGGATAGATAGATGAGGGTTTGATAGTGAATTTAAATCGTGATACAATGAAAAAAATGTTGGGATTGATTGCATTTGCCATTTTGCTGTATGTTGGTTTGCAGAATACGAGAATGGTATCTTCTGCACTGCGGTATTTGGCAGGCTTGACCGCACCATTTTTAATCGGCGGGTGTATTGCATTTATTTTGAATGTTCCCATGCGTTTTTTTGAACAAAAAATTTTCACGCAGAAAAAGGGGAAGGGCAGTATGCGTATGCGCAAAATGCAGCGCATTTTCAGCTTAATGCTCACTTTGATTGTGGTTTTGGGTGTTATATCCATTGTGCTGTTCATGGTGGCGCCAGAGTTATATAAGTCGTTTGCCGCCATTGGGCGTGAAATGACCAGTTTTAGCAAGCGTCTCCCTCAGATTCTGGAAGATGCAGGCGAGCGTTTGCCGATGTTTGCGGACGAGATTGAAAAGCTCAAGGCAGACCTGCTGAATGTCAACTGGAAAGAAGTTGGCCAGATGGCAAAGGATTTCCTGCAAAACAGCAATTTCCTCAGCAGCACGGTAGATATTGCCACTTCTGTGGTCAGCGGCGTAGCCAATACAATTATCGGTCTGGTGTTTGCAATTTATGTCCTACTGCAAAAAGAAAATCTGGGTAGGCAGTTTCGCCGCCTGTTTTATGCGGTATTCCCGGAAAAACATGTCGACCGTTTTCTTGAGGTTTGCAATTTAACATCCGCTTCGTTTAATAGCTTTTTGTCCGGGCAGTGTCTGGAAGCATTTATCCTCGGTATGATGTTTTTTATCAGTATGTCCCTACTGAAAATGCCGTATGCCTTGGTAATTGCGGTGCTGATTGGCGTGACCGCGCTCATCCCGATTTTCGGTGCGTTTATCGGGTGTATTGTGGGTGCGTTCCTAATCCTTATTGTCAGCCCGATGCAGGCATTGTGGTTCATTGTGCTGTTCCTTGTGTTGCAGCAGGTAGAGGGCAATGTGATCTATCCTCGTGTCGTCGGCGGATCGGTGGGGTTGCCGTCCATTTGGGTACTGGTAGCCGTTACATTGGGTGCAAGCATTGCAGGTGTATTAGGTATTTTATTTGCGATTCCGGTTGTTTCTGTACTGTATGCGCTATTGCGTGAATATGTGCGCAACCGAATTCATGAACGCGGCATTGCGGACCAGAAAATACAATAAGTATGGCGGCCTGAAAAGTTTTGGGCCGCTTTGCTTCATACAAATATAAACAAATCATGAATTTTCTACTTGCCCCTTGATTTTTCCATGATAGTGGATTATCATATCAGTGTTGGCACTCTGGTGATGAGAGTGCTAATACCAAAAAATAGAGGTGCATACACATGGCAAAGAAGCAGTTTAAAGCGGAATCCAAACGGCTATTGGATTTGATGATCAATTCCATTTACACACATAAAGAAATTTTTCTGCGTGAATTGATTTCAAATGCGTCGGATGCAACGGATAAGCTGTACTATAACGCAATGAAAGAAGGCCGAACCGGCATTACACGCGACAGTCTGCCGATTGAAATTACGTTAGATAAGGAAAATCGTAAATTTGTTATCGAAGATCACGGCTGCGGCATGACAGCGGAAGAATTGGAAAGCAATCTGGGCACGATCGCGCGCTCCGGTTCGCTCGCGTTTAAAAAAGAAAATGATGCGATGGATGATGTGGATATCATCGGTCAGTTTGGCGTAGGTTTTTATGCAGCATTCATGGTGGCAAGCCATGTGGAGGTTGTCTCCCGCGCGGTCGACAGCGAGGAGGCCAACTGCTGGGAGTCGGACGGTGCGGCAGGCTATACCATCATTCCTTGTGAGAAAGCGGAAAACGGCACGCGTATTACGCTGACAATCAAGGAAAATACGGAAAACGAGAATTATGATGAGTTTCTCGAGTCTTACCGCATCCAGTCGCTGGTGAAAAAGTATTCGGATTATATCCGTTACCCGATCAAGATGGATATGACACGCTCGCGCATGAAGGAAAAACCTGCGGATGCAGGTGAAGATTATCAGCCGGAGTGGGAGGAATATACCGAAAATGTAACGCTCAACTCCATGGTGCCGATCTGGAAGAAATCCAAGAAAGAACTTAAGGATGAGGATTACAATTCCTTTTATACCAGTAAGTTTTACGACTATCAGCCGCCGCTGTGTCATATTCACACCAATGTAGAAGGCGCAGTAACTTACACGGCGATGCTGTTCATTCCGGCACACGCGCCGATGGACTACTATACCAAGGATTATGAAAAGGGCTTACAGCTGTATTCCAACGGCGTACTGATTATGGATAAATGCGCCGACCTGCTGCCAGATCATTTTAGTTTTGTCCGTGGTATGGTCGATACAGCGGATCTGTCGCTGAATATCTCCCGTGAAATGCTGCAGCATGACCGACATCTGAAGGCAATCGCGCAGAGCTTGGAAAAGAAGATTAAGAGCGAACTGCTTAAGATGCAGAAGGATAAGCGGGAAGATTACGAGAAGTTCTGGCAGGCGTTCGGCCGTCAAATTAAATATGGTGCCTATGTGCAGTACGGTGCGCATAAGGAATTGCTGCAGGATCTGCTGATGTACCATTCTTCGACCGAGGATAAGCTGGTAACGTTGGAAGAGTACGTTTCTCGCATGAAGGAAGATCAGAAATACATCTATTATGCCTGCGGCGAAACTGTGGATAAGATCAAGCTGTTGCCTGCAATGGAAACACTGCGCGATAAGGGCTATGAGGTTCTGTGTCTGGATGATAATATCGACGAATTCTGCATCAAGATGTTGGTAAGCTATCAGGAGAAGGATTTTAAGTCCATTGTTGATGCGGATCTGGGGCTGGATAGCGAGGATGACAAGGAAGAGATCAAAAAACTTACTGAAGAAAAGAGCGCATTGCTCACCGTATTGGGCGAAGCCCTGTCCGATAAGGTAAAAAAGGTGGAACTGACGCGCCGGCTGAAGAGCCATCCGTGTTGTCTGCGCGCAGAAGGCCCGGTGACGCTGGAAATGGAGAAGGTGCTTAACCAACAAGCGATGGATGACAGTCAGCGCGTGCATGCTGATCGTGTGCTTGAACTAAATGCAGAGCATCCGATTTTCCAGAAGCTTTGCCGCCTACAAGAAGAAGGCTCGGATCAGTTAAAGACCTATGCAGATATTTTGTATACACAGGCCCTGTTGATCGAGGGACTGCCGGTAGATGATCCGGTTGCTTATGCAAATGCCGTTTGTGATTTAATTTCTTAAATCAAGATTAAATTTGAAGGCAAGGAGGCGCGCCCGGTGAAAAAGATGCTATGGATTTTGAATCCGCATGCCGGACGGGGCGCAATGAGCGGGAAGATTATCGGCTGCGTCAATGCGTTCCAACAGGCTGGCTATGAAGTGACGTTATATGTTACGCAGGGTGCGCAGGATGCAACTCGTATGGTTCGTGAGCGTGCCCGGGAGTTTGACCGCATCGTATGTGCGGGCGGTGACGGTACGCTTAATGAAGTGGTAACGGGTTTGATGGAGTCCGAAGTTCGTCCGCCTCTCGGCTATATTCCCGCCGGCACAACCAACGATTTTGCGCTTAGCTTGGGTATTTCCAAAGTTCCGGTAGAGGCGGCCGCAGTCGCTGCCGGAGATAATTTGCAGGCACTTGATATAGGAAGGTTTAATGACCGATATTTTAACTATATTGCGGCATTTGGTGTGTTTACTGAAGTATCCTATGCAACGCCGCAGCAGTCCAAGAATATCTTTGGCCGCGTAGCTTATATCATGGAAGGTGTCAAAGCGCTAACCAATATTAAGCAGCATCATATCTGCGTAAACAGTGCAGAGATGACGCTGGAGGATGACTTCATCTTTGGCATGGTTTCTAATTCTGTGTCAGTGGGCGGCTTCAAGGCGATTACACCGAACGGTGTGGCTCTGGATGACGGTTTGCATGAAGTGCTGCTGGTTTATCCAGTGGAAAATCCGATGGAGCTGCAATGGTTGGTGAATGATCTGTTGACACACAACATGGAATCAACCCGCTTTGTTTACTTCCGCACCGCGCAGATCTCATTTGATGCGGATGAAGCGGTGCCATGGACGCTGGATGGCGAATTCGGGGGTGCAACGCAGCGGGCAGAGATTGCCAACTGCGCTCGTGCCATCACGTTTGCAACCGGTAGCAATGCCAATTTGGAACAACCTTCGCACTGAGAACAAATTAAGGCAGCCCCCCTGTATAGGAGTAGTGAACCGCTACCCGTCAAGAGGACAGTGAAAAAGTATAAAGTTTTCCCGGCCGGCAGCCTGTAGGTTGCTGGCCGCTTTTTATGCAGTGAGGCATAACTGGTGCTTCTCC
>NZ_JBQKJP010000065.1:0-10475 GCF_052117205.1 Candidatus Agathobaculum pullicola
GATATGGCCCCCTTTCGACAAGTTGTTGTATAGCAACTCAACTTTAACCGATGTGGTCTTATCCTTCATCCTTTTTTATTCAACTGTCCAAGATGTATTGTACTCCTACATGAATAAGTTAATTCTATTATACCTGTACCCTTGCAAAAAGTCAAAAAATTAGATAGAATAGTAAAATAGATATCAAGGAAGATTTTGTATTCTGGTAGAAAGAGGGGCTGCCCCTTTGTTGTATGATTATTCTGCCCCGCAGTGGCTGCTGGTTTTTTATCTGTACTGCTTTCTGGGCTGGTGCTTTGAATCCACCGTCGTATCCCTACAACAGCGGCGGTTTGTCAACCGCGGCTTTTTGCGCGGGCCGATGCTGCCGATTTACGGCTTTGGGGCGACGATTCTGCTGCATGTTTCGCTGCCGCTGTATGATCGGCCGGTGGAATTGTTTTTTGCCAGCATGCTGGCGGCGACGGTATTTGAGTATGTTGTCGGCGTGGTGATGGAAAAACTGTTTAAGGTCAAATACTGGGATTACTCCACCCATCGGTTTCAGTTTCAGGGGCGCATCTGCCTGCAATCTTCGCTGTGCTGGGGCTTTTTGGGGTTGATTTTGGCGCGGGCGATCCATCCGCCGGTGGAGACCATTGTGGTGATGCTGCCGTTCTGGCTGCTCATTGTGGTCGATGTGCTGCTTTCGGTTATGTTCGCGAGTGATGTTGCGGTATCCGTACGCACGGCATTGGATTTGGCACGTATGCTGGAGGAGCTGGATAAATTGCGTGAGCAAGGCGCGGAGCTTCGCAGACAGCTTTCCGAGACCGCTTTGGTGCAGCTGACCCGTCTGTCATACCGTGTGGACGAAGCGCGCGGCGAATGGTCGGAGAAAATGGATGACGCCCGTGAGCAGTTTTCTGAACGCATAGGCGGCGCACGGGAGCAGTTCTCCGAGCGGATGGACGGTGCCCGCGAGCAGCTTGCTGACGCGAAGGAGCAGATTCTTGCGCGGCTGGATGAGCTGCAAAATCGCTTTGACGAGCAGGCAGCGAGCCTTGGCCGCATCCGGAAAAGCATGCTGCGCGGCAATCCGACGGCGCGGTCTGCGCGCTATGATGCCGTGCTGCAGCGCCTGAAAAAGCGGATTGACACGCGTCGCCGCGGTTAAAACTACACAAAATGCACAAAATGATGCAAAATGATGCCATTACATGCGCGCGTTTCGTCAGTTTTTCGCTTGCTAAAATGCGCGCTCGAGGTGTATATTAGTAATACACCGGAGAACCTATCGTTTTGGTGGAGTATCCGTGAATTGTGTATCCCCTTTTTGGAGAGAAAGGCTTGAGATAAAATGAAAAGATTTGTTTATGCGGACAATGCGGCAACGACCCCGCTGTCCGAAACCGCATTTAACGCGATGAAACCTTGGCTGACCGAGTTTTACGGCAACCCGTCCTCGCTGTATCGTATCGGCCGCGAGGCTAAGATGGCGCTCAACGAGGCGCGCACGACAGTCGGCAAGTGCCTGAACGCGGCGTCTCCGGTCAACGAGGCCAATGACTACGCCCCGGGTGAAATCATTTTCACCGGCGGCGGTTCGCAGGCGGACAACCTTGCTATTCGCGGCTTTATGCACGGGCCGACGGCAAAAGGCCGCAAGCATCTGATCACCTCGAAGATTGAGCACCACGCGGTGCTGTACACCTGTGAGGCACTGGAAAAAGAAGGCTTTCGCGTCACTTATTTGGATGTGGACAAGGAAGGCCATGTCGATCTCGAGCAGCTCAAGCGGGAACTGAGCGAAGATACCGCGCTGGTCAGTGTCATGGCGGCGAATAATGAAATCGGCACCATTCAGCCACTGAAGGAAATTGCGGCGCTCGCCCATTCGGTCGGCGCAAAGTTCCATACGGATGCGGTGCAGGCGATCGGCCATATGCACATCGACGTGCAGGAAATGGGCATTGATATGCTGTCGCTGTCCGCGCATAAGTTCTGTGGCCCGCGCGGCGTGGGTGTGCTGTATCTGAAAAAGGGTATTGCACTCGAGCCGCTGGTGTACGGCGGCGGACAGGAGCGCGGCCTGTGCTCGGGCACCGAAAACACTGCGGGCTGCATCGGTCTTGCCGCGGCGATGAAGGAAGCCGTTGAGGGCATGGATGAGAAGATGGGCTACGTGAAGCGCCTGACGGATAAGCTGGTCAAGGGCGTGATGGACAACATTCCCTATACGCACTTTACGGGCGATCCGAAAAACCGTCTGCCGGGCACGGCGTCGTTTGTATTTGAGGCGGTCGAGGGCGAAGGCCTGATTCTGATGCTGGACAACATGGGCATCTGCGGTTCGACCGGCTCGGCCTGCTCGACCGGTTCGCTTGACCCGTCTCATGTGCTGATGGCCATTGGCCTGCCGCACGAGATTGCGCACGGTTCGCTGCGTTTGACACTGGGCGAGCAGAATACCGAAGAGGATGTCGATTACATCATCGAGACGGTGGCACAGGTAGTGTCCACGCTGCGCTCAATGAGCCCGGTATGGGAAAACGGCAAACCTAACCTGACCGCAGCAAGTGAGCTGCACGAACATCACTAAGATAGATTTAGCAGAAAAAGGAGATTTTTTCTATGCAATACAGCGAAAAGGTATTCGATCACTTCACCCATCCGCGTAACGTGGGAGAGATTGAGGACGCTAACGGCGTCGGTGAGGTCGGCAACGCCAAGTGTGGCGATATCATGAAGATTTATCTCAAGGTGTCGGATGACGGCGTCATTGAGGATGTCAAGTTCAAGACCTTTGGTTGCGGCGCGGCAATTGCGACCAGCTCGATGGCGACCGAGATGGTCAAGGGCAAGACGCTGGAAGAAGCGCTCAAGCTGACCAATAAGGCGGTTGCGGAGGCACTGGACGGCTTGCCGCCGGTCAAGATGCACTGCTCGGTGCTTGCCGAGGAGGCGCTGCGTTCGGCTATCGCGGACTATTACAAGCGTCTGGGCAAGGATCCTACTGAGATTCTTGGCTGTGACATGGATTGCGCCGCTTGCCACCACGAGCATGACGAACACGCGCATTAAGTTGTAAACACACGCATACACTGAGGGCAGATTGCAAAATCTGCCCTCAGTTTGTCGAAATATTGCGCGCGGAGCGCGTATTTTATCAGAAAATAGCAGTGTGCTGCTATTTTTATCAAAAGGCCCAGCTTTGCCGGGCGTTTTGATGCGTGAATCATTCGCTCGGAAACGTGTTTCCGAGCGATAGCAGGGCAGATTGCAAAATCTGCCCTTTTGGCGTGTCTGAAGGAGGGAAGACAGCCTGCAATGACAGAAATTACAAAAAGTATAACATTCCTAAATGAATACAAAGTGTTAAAAAGTGCGATACAGCAGGGCAAAACGCCGCTGCTGGCGGTGGGACTGTCCGCGATCCATAAGGCGCATCTCGCGGCGGCGCTCGGACTGGACACCGGCCGTCCGGTGTGCGTGCTGACCGATGACGATACGGCAGCGGCGCGGTTTGCGCTCGACTTGCAGGCCTTTGCCGAGCGCGAGGTGCTCACCCTGCCTGCGCGTGAATTGGTCATGGCGGATGTGGTGGGGGTGTCGCGCGGATATGAGCAAAAACGCCTTGCCGTACTGGATGCTCTGCCGGATGCGGCCTTTTCGGTGGTGTCCGTGCAGGCGGCTGTGCAGCGCACCCTGCCGCCCGACGCACTGCAAAGCGCGGTGGTGCAGCTTGCCGTCGGACAAACCGTGCCGCTGGAAACACTCACGCAGCAGCTGATCCGTGCGGGTTACGAACGCTGTGTGCAGGTCGAGGGTATGGGTCAGTTTTCGGTGCGCGGCGGTATTCTGGATGTGTTCCCGCCGCAGGCAGCCAACCCATATCGCGTGGAGTTCTGGGACGACGAAATTGATTCGATTGCGACCTTTGACGTGGGCAGTCAGCGGCGGCTGGAAACCGCCGAAACACTGCGCTGTCTACCGTGTATGGAAACGCTGCCGCATCTCGCGCAGGGTGGCGCGAAGGGGCTGGCGAAGGCCGTGCGTGGGCTGCTTTCCACCCGTAAAAAGAAGCATCCTGACCTCGTGGCGCATATCGAGCGCGATGCGGAGCGACTGGAGGAGACTGGCGCACTGCCTGCGGCGGACAAATACCTGCCGCTGGTCTATCCAGAACTGGCGACCGCGCTCGATTACCTGCCGGAAAACGCGATTGTGCTCATAGAGGATACGCCGCGTCTGCGTGACGCCGTGCGCGATTTTGCCGCTCGGATTGCGGATGACGTGACTGCGCTGCTCGAGCGCGGGGAGATGGCCCCCGGGCTGGACGGCTATGCGCTCGACTTTGGCGCGCTTGCCCGTATGCCGCATACGATTTTGCGGCTGGATAGTTTCCTGAATAACGTGCCCGAACTCGCACCGCAGCATTTGGAAAACTTTGTTGCCAACCAGATGAACGCCTATGGCGGCAATCTGGACATGGCAGCAGCCGATATCCGCGGTTATACCCAGCAGGGACGTGCGGTGGCTGTGCTGTGCGGCAGTGCGCTGCGATGCCGCAATATGTGCGATGCGCTGACCGAAGCCGGTTTGACGGCAACAGTCAGCGACCTGCTGCCCAAGGGCGGGCAGGTGTGCGTCATGGAGGGTACGCTGTCCGCGGGCTTTGAATATCCCGACCTCGGTCTGGTGGTCATCACGGAAGGGCAAGTGCTTGCACGGCGCAAAAAGGCGCAGGTCAAGAAGTCGAACCGTGATCGCGTCAAGTCGTTCACCGACCTGACACCGGGCGATTTGGTCGTGCATGAGCATCACGGCATCGGTCGCTTTGTCGGCATGGAACGCATGACGGTGGACGGTGCGGAGCGCGATTTTATCAAGATTGCCTTTGCGGGCACGGATTTTTTGTATGTTCCGGCGACGAGCCTTGACCTGATTTCCAAATATATCGGCGGCGGCGAGCCGGAAAAGGTGCGGCTCAATAAGCTCGGCGGCGCGGATTGGTCGCGCTCCAAGGCGCGGGCCAAGGCGGCGGCTAAGGAACTGGCCGAGGGGCTGATAAAACTGTACGCCGAGCGCGCTAAGGTCAAGGGGTTTGCTTTCCCACAGGACGACGCATGGCAGCGCGAGTTCGAGGAAGCCTTCCCTTATGAGGAAACCGACGACCAGCTGCGCTGCATCGCGGAAATCAAGATGGATATGGAGTCCGATCGGCCGATGGATCGTCTGCTGTGCGGCGATGTGGGCTTCGGCAAGACCGAAGTTGCGCTGCGCGCGGTGATGAAGTGTGTGCTGGCGGGCAAACAGGCCGCCATCCTTGTACCGACTACCGTGCTTGCGCGTCAGCATTACCTGACCGCCTTGCAGCGGTTCCAAGGGCATCCGGTAACCATTGAGCTGCTCACACGTTATAAAACCGGCTCGGAGCAAACCAAGCTGCTCAAAAAGCTGGAGGCCGGCTCGGTCGATATCGTGATCGGCACGCATAAGCTGTTTAATAAGAAGATCAAGTTCAAAGATTTGGGTCTGCTCGTCGTGGACGAGGAGCAGCGTTTCGGCGTTAGCCACAAGGAAACGCTCAAGGAACTGTCCAAGAATGTGGACGTGCTGACGCTGTCGGCGACGCCTATCCCGCGCACGCTCAATATGGCACTGAGCGGCATCCGCGATATGTCCTCGATTGAGGAGCCGCCGCTCGACCGTCATCCGGTGCAGACGTTTGTACTGGAGCAGAATGACGGCGTACTGTTGGACGCGATTCGTCGCGAGCTGGCGCGTGGCGGACAGGTATACTACCTGCACAACCGTGTGGAATCTATCGCGCGGTGCGCCAATCTGTTGCAGCAGCGTCTGCCGGACGCGCGCATCGGCATTGTGCATGGCAAGATGACGCAAAAGGAGATTGCCGCCGCGATGAACGCCATGGCGGACGGTGAAACCGACATTCTGGTCTGCACGACCATCATCGAGACCGGCATCGACATCCCGAATGCCAACACGCTGATTATCGAGAACGCGGACAACATGGGACTTGCTCAGCTGCACCAGATTCGCGGGCGCGTCGGCCGGTCGAGCCGCCACGCCTACGCCTATCTGTGCTACCGACGCGGTAAGGCGCTTTCCGAGATTGCGCAAAAGCGGCTGTCCGCCATCCGCGAGTTCGCGGCGTTCGGCTCGGGCTTCAAGATTGCCATGCGCGACCTTGAAATTCGCGGCGCGGGCAATGTTTTAGGCCCTGAGCAGTCGGGCCACATGATGAGCGTCGGCTATGACCTGTACCTTAAGCTGCTGGAAGAGGCCGTGCAGGAAGAGAAGGGCGAGACGCCCAAGCCGCGCGTGGACTGCGCGGCCGAGCTGCTGTTGAGCGCCAACCTGCCGTCCGACTATGTGCCGGATGCGGGTCAGCGCGTTGATTTGTACCGCCGGATTGCGCTCATCCGCACGGAGGAGCAGAAGAGCGACATGCTCGACGAGCTGATCGACCGTTTCGGCGAACCGCCTACGGAAGCCGTGGCGCTGCTGGATATCGCGCTGCTGCGTAGCCGTGCCAGCGATCAGGGCATTTCGGAAATCAAGGAACAGGATGGCCGTCTGCTGCTGACCTTTGCCCAGACCGACTTTGCGCGCCTGTCCGCGCTGTGTGGGGATGCGGACTTCCGCGGTCGCTTGCTGCTCAATGCAGGCTCAACGCCGTATCTGTCTCTGCGGCTGAACAAGGGCGAAGCGCCGCTCAACATGGCGGAAACACTGGTCGGCAAGTACGCGCAGACCGCATAACAAAAAAACACCCGATGGAACGTGGTTCCCATCGGGTGTTGTATCTTTTCAGTCGGCCCGGTTTATGGCATCCAGAATGTCCGCCATCTTTTGGTTGAGTTCGTCCAGATCGAGATCATATCGCTCACCGGAGAGATAATACGCCATATCGGTGCTGGCGCGGTACTTAATCCATTCTGTGATATCCACCGAATCCGTCCCTACCGGGAAGTCATAGGAGAGATGTGCCATCGAAGGGGTGATCAGGGAGGCATCTTGCACAGCGGCGCGCATGCAGGGAATGACCGGTGTCATGTACACATCTCCCACTTTCTTTGCACCGCCGGCCAGCCAGCGATCGGTTTCGGTCAGTGCACCCATATCGACGAGGTCGCGCAAAAAGGACTGGTATTCATCGTAGCTCATATCATCCGTGTCGTATTTCTCGTTTAATGCTTTGAGCTCTTCTTTAGTCAGTGCATCCACGCCCGCAGAAGGATTGCGCTGCTCCAGCTGTTCCAGCAAATCTTTCGTATATGCGGCAAATTCTTCCTTATTCTCGTCTTTAACCGTGGCGATCGGCAGCAGATTGCCGTTTTCCAGCGTATGCGTTGTGACATTGAACCAGTTGCTTTGGAATCCACCGATTGTCATGAAATCTCTTCCTTCCTGTGGTGATTGTAAAAGGCAAAATGTCATATATTATACATATCGTCCGCAAAGTGTTGAGAGATAACAGGTGAGCAGAGTGGCGGCTTGACTTTTACACGGATTGTTGCTATACTGGCACTGTAATATAGAAACGTATGCAAAGACGCGGGAAAAGTAACCGTTTCTTGGCGCGCGAATAGAGAGAAGCCCCTCGGCTGAAAGGGCTTTGCGCGCGGGGCGGCGAAGTGCGCCCGTCGAGCATCGGGGTCAAACGCCCCGCGGGACGCACCCGTTATCCTGCATCCGAGTGAAAAACAGGAGTGGAACCGCGACACCATGCCGCCTCTTTGACAAAAAGAGGCGGCTGTATTTTTGTAAAATTATCTCGATAAGGAGAGTGTGATATGAAACTGTTTAACACCCTGACCCGCCAGAAGGAGGAGTTCGTCCCGATCACCCCGGGTGAGGTCAAAATGTATTCCTGCGGCCCGACCGTGTATAACTATTTCCACGTCGGCAACGCGCGCCCGTTCATCGTGTTCGACCTGCTGCGCCGCTACTTTGAGTACCGTGGCTATAAAGTGCAGTTTGTGCAGAACTTCACCGACATTGACGACAAGGTGATCAATAAGGCCAACGAAGAGGGCGTGGACTTCAACGTCATCGCTGACCGCTATATCAAGGAGTACTATGTGGACGCGGAAGGTTTGGGCGTTGGCAAGGCGACCGTGCATCCCCGTGCGACCGAGACGATGGACGCAATCATTGACATTGTGCAGAAGCTGCTCGACAACGGCCATGCCTATCTTGCGCCGAACGGCGACGTATACTTCCGTACCAAGTCCGACCCGAGCTACGGCAAGCTATGCCATCAGCCGATGGAGGAGCTGCAAGCGGGCGCGCGTATCAGCGTAGGCGAAGTCAAGGAGGACCCGATGGACTTTGCGGTCTGGAAGGCGGCAAAGCCGGGTGAACCCGCATGGGACACGCCGTGGGGCAGTAAGGGCCGTCCGGGCTGGCACATTGAGTGCTCCGCGATGGTCAATAAGTACCTCGGCCCGACCATCGATATCCACTCCGGCGGTCTTGACCTGATTTTCCCGCACCACGAGAACGAAATTGCCCAGTCTGAGTGTGCAAACGGCTGCGCTTTTGCGCATTATTGGCTGCACAACGGCTTTTTGACCATCGACAATGAGAAAATGTCCAAATCCAAGGGCAACTTCTTCATGGTGCGCGACGCGGCAAAGCAGTTTGGTTATGAGACTATCCGTATGTTCATGCTGTCCGCGCACTACCGCACGCCGCTAAACTACTCGGCTGAGTCGCTGGAGATGAATAAGGCATCGCTGGCGCGTCTGTACGAGGCGCGGAATAACATGGAGTTCCGCATCGAAAAGGCCGAGGGCGACACGATGACCGCGGAGGAAGCGGCCAAGATGGAAGCGCTTGCGGCGTACAAGCAGAAGTTCATCGACGCGATGGACGACGATCTGAACACGGCGGACGCGCTTTCCGCCATCTTTGAGCTGACGCGCGAGATCAATGCCTATATGGGTGCGCATCAGGACGCAAGCAAGGCGTTCCTGACCGCGGCGCACGATCTGTTCATGGAGCTGACCGGCGTTTTGAATCTGGTGCAGAAGCGCGACGACGCGGTAGATCCGGACGCGGAGAAGATCGAAGCGCTGATTGCGCAGCGCGCGGCGGCTAAGAAGGAGAAGAATTTTGCGGAAGCCGACCGCATCCGTGACGAGCTGGCTGCGATGGGTGTCACCATCAAGGATACCCGTCAGGGCACCCAGTGGAGCCGCGCATAAAACGAAAAATGAACGGCCACCCCAAGGAGAAGGTTCTTGGGGTGGCCGTATGGCTTTGTCAGGGTGTTCACGTGCCGGTAATGCGGGCGATATGAAGCGTGAGATACAGCAGCTCGCTTTTGCCGGCATCAAAGTCGTATTCCTGTAAAATCGCACCACAAATCATCTGCGCACAAGCGAAGGCAGCGGGATACTTATGCTGTACGGGGGGAAGAAGGTCGGCGTCGCGGTCGCCGTAGCGCTGACCCGCGGCAATACGGCGCGCTAAAAACTTCAGATGGGCGACAAAACGGCAAAAATCGAGCGAATCGTGTTCGGGTTCGACACCAAACTGTTCCCGAATCAGTCCGAACACTCGCTGCATCAGACAGGTCATGTCGTAAACCTCGGGTAATTCTCCGCCACCCTCCGCATTGACAAAGTGCATGGCGATAAAGCCCGCTTCATCCTCGGCAAAATCGATGCCGGTTTCCTCGCGGATGAGGTCAACGGCGGCGCAGCCCGCCCGGTACTCCTCCGGATAAAACTGACGAATATCCCACAAAAGCGGATTGGACAACTCAATATTCTGCTTGTGCCGCTCAATCGCGGCTGAAATATGGTCAGGCAGGGTAACATAAATACTGTCCGACAATGCTGCGCTCAGTGTGTGCTTGGCATGGTCGATAATGCGCTCGCTGAGCAAAAAATGCGGCAGTGGAATACTGGTCAGCAATTGCTGAAAGCGGTCGGACAGCTGTCCGGCATGCAGCGTGAAGCGCTTTTCAATCAGGTGTGCAGGGGCGCTGTCGCCGGTGTGACGGCCAAAACCCAATCCCCGCCCCATCAACACGGTTTCCTCGCCGGTTTCATCCAGCGCAATGACTACATTATTGTTCAGAACCTTTTGAATTTGCATGCCTTCACCTCTCTGTCAGCCGCAGCCCGTATTCTTCGTCGGAAAACAGAGAAGCACTTGAAAGCGTGGTCACAGTGATTTTCCCTAATTGCATCGAATCGACGCATGCTTTCGGCGTATGCGGCATATCCGCTGTTCCTGTTCCCTTTCCGTATATTGAAACAAGTATACCATGCCTTCAGCGCAGCGGTCAATGATACCGGGACAGGCATGCTAAAAAATTGCAAAGATTTGTTTTCGTTTGTCGGGTGTAGGTTTGTCAAACATATTGGACAGAGAACTCTAAAGGAGAAAGCCAACCCAGAGGCCTCATGGGAAAGTTATTGGAGCAGCGGTTATGGACAGCAAGCTGCTTTGTG
>NZ_JBQKJP010000066.1:0-10442 GCF_052117205.1 Candidatus Agathobaculum pullicola
GCCAAGCAGCTCGCTATCCATAATCGCCACTCCAACAACTTTCCCATGAGGCCTCTAGGTTGGTTTTCTCCCTTAGAGTTCTCTGTCCAATATGTTTGACAAACCTACAATAATTAAGAAACAGGATAGGCTGCATCGCTTGCTTCATGACGGATAACTGTGGTATAATAATTTAAATTGGGCATATACCAAGGAGGAAAAACGGAATCATGATTATCACTTGTCCGCACTGCCAGACTGAAGCTGACCATAAGGTGCACGATCATATTAACATTGACCGTAATCCTCAATTGCGGGCACAGGTGGAGGATCTGTCCTGTTTCCGCGTGAAATGCCCCAATTGTGGTGAAACGGCTCTTGTCGTTCACCCGTGTTTGTATCATGACATGGCCAATCAGTTTATGGTTTGGCTGTGGCCGGAGGAGGGCGAAGCGCCCAAGGCGCAGTTTGATCCGCTGGCCGGATATACGCTGCGCATAGTAGACAGCCTCAACGCTTTCCGAGAAAAGATTAACATTTTGGAACGCGGACTGGATGATCGTGCGGTGGAAATCATGAAGCTGCTGCTGTTTACGCAGCTCAATCATGACTTGGATGTGGTGGATTTGCTGTTCCATGAATTGGACGAGCGTACCGGAGATTTCCGGTTCGTGGCTGTATTGTCCGACGGAGCAGAGCAGTATGCTGCCATGCCGGGTACGGTTTATCAGCGGCTGCGGGAAGATGTGGAAACCTATTTATATACACCCGGCGGTGATTTTACCAAGATCGATATGGTATGGGCACACGGCGCGCTTGAACTGTTACACGAGTTGGGATGAAAAAACGGCCTTTTCGTAGGAAAAGACCGTTCGACATGAATCGGTTTTAGCCAAGGAAAATCTGTACAAGCGTGCCTCCGATGACAGCAACGGCAAATGTGGCTGCGATTACGGGCAGCGCGCGATGCCGGCCCTCTTTCTCCTCGAACAGCACAATGTAGCCAAAGCCTGCGCCGGTGGAAAGTCCGGCAATCAAGGCGCCGAAGCTAATGGTGCCGCCGACAAACAGCTCGGACAGCAGCACACTCATGGCGCAGCTGGGAATCAGGCCAAGGATGGCACAGAGCAGTGGTTGAAAGATACTGTCGGACAGAAGAAGGGAAGCAAGCCTGTCTTCGCCGATAAGGTGCATAATCAGATTTAAGACGAAAAGCACGGCAAACAGGAAAAACGCGGTTTTCAAAGTGTGCCAGATAACACTCCAAATCCGAGAACCTGCGCTGCAATCACAGGAAGGCATTTCAATTTCGAGTGCGTCATCGCTGTTCGTGCGATAACGGCGGAATACGGTATAACGTAAAATGTAGCCGCCGATGACGGCGATGGTAAACTTGACCACCAGCAGAGAAACAACCTGCGGAATGCTGGCACCGCCGGCGAGCATGACAGGCACCGCTTCATCCGAGGTGGCCAGAAAGACGGCAACCAGCGTGGCGGGTGCCAGGTATCCGGCGGAGAATAGTGCGGCAGCTGCGGCGGAAAAGCCGCATTGCGGAATGGTTCCGGCAAGTGCACCGACTACTGGGCCAAATTTTGCTGCCCGTGAGAGCAGAGCCGGTGTATTGGTCAGCCGGTTTTCGATATAATAGAGTAGAGCGTATACCACAAGCAGGAGTGGTATTGTCTTGAGAACATCGAAAAATGCTTCCGGCAAGGTGTGAGACAGGATATCAAGCAATAATTTCACCTCATAGCAAATGACAGTTAAACATGGACAACTACAGAACAGTATAACACACTATCATGCAGTCGGGCAAGAAAGATTTGCCGAAAAGCACCAGTTTTGAAAAGGAAACGAACGAAGGATATGAAATTTAGCGAACTAAAAATTGAAAGAAATATACTAAAGGCGCTGCGCGAAGCTGGGTATGACGAACCGACGCCGATTCAGCAAAAGGCGATTCCACCGGTTTTGGAGGGACATGACCTGATGGGGTGCGCGCAGACCGGTACGGGCAAAACCTGCGCGTTTTCGGTTCCGATCATCCAGCGACTTGCCGGATCGGGCGAAAAAGCCGGAACGATTCGCGCGCTGATTCTAACGCCGACGCGAGAACTCGCACTACAGATTTATGAGAATATATGCCAGTATGCGCGGTATACGTCGTGCACTGCAGCAGTCATTTTTGGCGGTGTGTCGCAGGTACCGCAGGTGGAGGCGATTGCACGCGGTGCAGAGATTTTGATTGCAACCCCCGGCCGATTGTGGGATCTGATGGGTCAGGGTATTGTAAAACTTGACAAAGTGGAGTGTTTTGTGCTGGATGAGGCCGACCGCATGCTGGACATGGGCTTCTTTCCGGATGTCAAACGTATTATCAAATATTTGCCGGCCAAGCGGCAGACACTACTGTTTTCCGCAACCATTCCAAAGGAAATTGCTGCATTGGCGGATAGTCTGCTGACCAATCCTGCGCGTATTTCCATTACGCCGTCGGCCAAGCCGGTGGAAAAAATCGAACAAAAGGTTTTTTTGGTGGAGAAGTCGGATAAAAGGGAACTGCTAATTGACACAATTCGTCAAAGCAATGTACACCAGACACTGGTCTTTACGCGTACCAAGCACGGTGCGGACCGCGTCGCGCGTGACTTGAACCGTGCAGGGATTCATGCAAGAGCCATTCATGGCGATAAGAGCCAGAACCAGCGGCAGCGTGCGCTGGAGGATTTCAAGGGGTGCAAAATTGCTGTGCTTGTCGCGACGGACATTGCCGCGCGTGGTATTGATATTAGTGAGTTGCCTTTGGTCATCAACTTTGACCTGCCCAATATTGCGGAAACCTATGTCCATCGTATTGGTCGTACGGGACGTGCAGGGCAGGAGGGAACCGCCATTTCCTTCTGCGACCGATCTGAGCGTCCGTATTTGGCGGATATCGAAAAGCTGATCGGTAAGCGTATCCCGCTTGCAGGCGAGATTCCGCACGTGGAAAAAGACAATGAACGCGCAGGACGAGAAAACGGTCAGCGGAAGACGACCAATGTGCGTACACGTCGCAAGCCGGTTTCGGAGAATGCTTCTGCGGAAGAGGTTGCCGCAGATGTCGCAAGGGAAAAGGCCGCGAAGCAAAAAGCACGCAAAAATGCTGCCGCAAAGCGTCCCTCCCGCAAGGAGAAAGCAGCAGAAGCACAAAATGAGCAGCGCGCGAAAGCGGCTGCGCCTCGCGCAAGAAAAACAGCTTCGTCTCATTCGAGAGGACGACGCAACGACCCGTATGCACGTTTTGAAAAGAATGAGCCTCGTGTAGATGCACATACGCCGTCGCGTGCTTATGCCTTAAGTGAAGAAGCAGCTGCACGTATTCGCAAAAAGGTAGAGGATGCACTGGCGGCACGTGCACGAACGGCATCCGCTCCAGCACAGCCTGTTCAAAAAAATACAAAAACCATCGCTCGTCGGAGACGGCGTGGCACAAAATGAACAGCTAAAAAATGCTTTTTTAGATAGAAAAATAAGCGGGAAAAGGAGTAAACAACGATGAACGGCGCACGACACCGCTTTGCCCTCGGACTAACCTGTTTTTTTCTGATATGCGTGACTGTGGTTTACCCCTTTCTGCTTTATACTCCAAATGCGTTTGTCAGCCGTTGGAGGGAGTGGTACATTGAAACCGCAATGGGAACAATGACGCATCAATGGCTGGCTACTTGGTTTATACCGGGCGACATCATCGAAGAGGTGATGGCAAAGCGCTATTTACTCAATCAGAAGCAAGAGGGTATTACAAGCGCATGGACCAATGTAGATGCCAATGATACAAAGGCATCTACGCCAAAAGAGCAATTTTATCAAACGTTTTCCGAGTTGGATGAGGATAGCTTTGAAGCATTTCTCCGGGACAATCCGGAGTACATAGCCGACGGATATGATCATATCAATCTTGATCTTATTGGAGATGCCACGAAAAAAAACTATAATACAGGCATTGTTACCAAACAAGGGCATACAGTTTTGGCGATCAATGCAGAGCATGGAATCCTGATTGCGGAAATTGTCGGTGAAGACTCACTTGGCATGGAATATGCCGGCAAGGTGGCGCTTTGCAAAAAACCGGAAAATATATTTGTCGGAACATGTGAAGGGCTGTTTTCCTATGGTTCCTATGTATCGGATATGGTACGGAATTATGATGCAATTTTGGGCATCAATGCGTCCGGTTTTGCGGATTATGAAGGCAATGGAACGGGCGGCTTACCGTATGGTTTTCTAAAAAGTCAAGGGGAAGAGCTGCAGAATGCTGTGGGCGATACATGGAAGATCATTGGCTTTGATAAAGAGAATCATTTGCAGATTGGTGCGTTCACCGATACATCCAATCTGCGTGATGCGGTGGAATTTCACCCTGCATTGATTATCAACGGTGAGAATCTGGTGGCAGGTACGGGGCTGAATGAGCAGCAGCCGCGTACCGCCATTGGTCAGGCGGAGGATGGAACGGTTATCATGCTGGTGGTGGACGGACGTCAGTTCCATTCCTTCGGTATTTCAATTGAGCGGTGCGCCGGAATTATGGAATCCTATCATGCGTATCAGGCCTCAATGTTGGATGGAGGTTCGTCATCTGTGATGGTGTATCAAGGACGGGAAGTCACCAGCCCGACCACTTTATCGAAAAACCCGGAGGGGCGATATCTGCCGGACGCATTTTTGATCCGGTAAGGTTTGGGATAGCAAAATACAAGGAAAAGGCACGGCAAAATTGCTGTGCCTTTTCCTGTTGTGCGTTTATCGTTTACGGTGCTGCTGTTTCCATTGCTTGATTTGTGCAAGACGCGCCTTGTACTTGCTTTCTGAACCCTGTTCGGTTGGGCGGTAGTACTCACGTCCCTCCAGAGAATCGGGCAGGCATTGCATATCGGTCAGTTTGTCGACAATGTCATGCGCATATTGATAACCCTTGCCGTAATCCAGTTCCTTCATTAGTCTGGTGGGTGCATTGCGAATCACAAGCGGTACCGGTTCGGAGAGCTGTGTTAAAGCGTCCTTTTTAGCGCTTTCATAGGCGATATACAGCGCGTTTGACTTTGGTGCGAGTGATAGGTAGACCACTGCGTGTGTCAGATGTACACTGCACTCGGGCATGCCGATAAAGTGACATGCCTGATATGCTGCGACTGCAATTTCCAGCGCGCGAGAGTCAGCCATGCCAACATCCTCGCTGGCAAAGCGAATCACGCGCCGCGCAACATAGAGCGGGTCTTCGCCGGCCTCCAACATGCGTGCAAGCCAGTAGACAGCTGCGTCCGGATCCGAGTTGCGCATGGACTTATGCAGCGCAGAGATGAGATTGTAATGTTCCTCACCAGTCTTGTCATACAGCAGAGACTTTTTAGAGATACATTGTTCCAGCGTCTCGCGTGTGACGGTGACTGTCATGCCGTCTGTATCGCTGTTGAGCACAAGCATTTCGAGCGTGGATAGCGCGGCACGCGCGTCTCCATTGGCAAAGTTTGCAATGGCTTCGAGCATATCCGGTTCAATACGGATGGTCTGCCCACCGAAGCCGCGAGGGTCGGTTAGCGCACGGGAAAGCAGGGAAGTAAGCTCGTTCGTTGCAAGCGCTTGCAGGACGAACACCTTGCAGCGCGACAAGAGCGCGCCGTTGACTTCAAACGACGGGTTTTCGGTCGTAGCGCCGATCAGGATGATGCTGCCTTTCTCAACAAAGGGTAGGAAAGCATCCTGCTGCGCCTTGTTGAAACGGTGAATCTCGTCCACAAACACGATGGTCCGTTCGCCGAAGCGTCGATTGTCCTCGGCCTGCTGCATGACCTGCCGGATTTCCTTGATGCCGCTGGTGACGGCAGAAAAGTCAATAAACGTCGCCTTGGTGTGGTTTGCAATGATGCGTGCCAGCGTGGTTTTACCAACGCCGGGCGGGCCCCAGAAAATCATGGAGCTGATGTGGTCGCTTTCGATCAGGCGGCGCAGCACCTTGCCTTCGCCCAGCAGGTGAGATTGCCCGACAAACTCGGACAGGTCGCGCGGGCGCAGCCGCGCTGCGAGCGGACGGCTATCATCTCCGCCAAATAGGGTTTGTTGTTCCATGCTGCGCACCTCCTTCGCATGATACCTGTATTATATCACCGAACAAATGTTCCTGCAAGACGACATGAAAAATCCTCTCCGAAAAGGAGAGGATTTTCAAGCTATTGCAGAGGAACGTCCACGCCGTCGAAGTTCAGCAAGACGATATCGGACGGATCAAGCGGTTCATCAAATTCCCATTGGTCGTGTGCGTAGCCCATACCGTCCGGTAAAGGATCGCCATTGTCATCCAGTACGGTACCCCAGCCACCGTCGATGCAATTGTTGGTGAGGTACAGCTTTTCGCCGTCTTTGGTTATGGCGTAGGTGGGGCGGTGGCCAAGTATCGTGCCTTTACTGGAAGAGCGTGCAGATATACCAATTTCCGAGACGCGGATTTCTTCGACCAGCGCGCCGCCGACCTGTACGTTCGGGTGGTAGACAACTTCGTCGGCTGTCTCCACCGTGATGGTGCACGACCAGATGCCTTCGACGGGGTCGTGCAGCTGATAAGTGCCCTGCAAGTCGCCAAAGGTCAAATAGGGAAGGTCTTCCGGGGCGATGTCGAATACTTCGTCGAAATACCATTGGTTGTTGTACTGGAAGTATCGGCCGCCGCCGAAATATTGATTCGGGTCACGTTCGTCGGTTACTCTACTGTGTATACTGCTGCCGGAATGATTTGCTTCGCCCAGAAAAGCGGCTTGAATATGCAGCTTGCCGTCCTCGCCAAAGCCGACCGAGGACAGACGGACGCGGTTACTGCCCTCCAGTTCGCAGGGTGTCTGTTCAGGAATTAACGGAATGTGCTCTGCAAAGAACGGCACGCCCATGTCCTCCGCCATGTTTTTCAGTCCGGTGACGGACAGCATCTCGCACGGAAAATCAACTGTTTCCTCTGCGCGTTCGGCAGGTTGGAAGCTGCTGAAAGATATATTGACTTCAGTGCCATCCGCGATCGGACGGCCAATCTCGTAGATTTCGATGAGTGCTGTGCGGCTATTTTCGTCGTAGGATACTACACGCTCGCCGCTGCGCCAGCCGTTGACGGTCGGCGCGTCTTTATCCTGCTCATGGTCGATCCAGCCGTTGATTAGCATATCCTCGCTGAGTCGGTCACCGGTTTTATCCTGTACCTCGACCCAGACGCGCACCAGATTGCTGCTTGTCAGCGCGGCCACCGGCCGCACTTCAATGCCATTGTCCTCGGCAGCAATACCGGTAAGAGGCTGGCTTTGTTCGGAAAAACTGCCAAGCGCATTTTGCAGCGCGGCGCGAAGCGCGGGGATGGCGGCGGCGAATGCAGAAAAGGTCAGTAGCGCAGCGAGTACCGCCGCCAGTGTAATTTTTCCCACTGTCCAGTGCAGCTTAGTGCGGCGGGAATGAAGCTGTTGGAGAATTGCCGCGCGCCGCTCGGGCGAAAGCGTAATATTTTGCATGGTCATATCCAAATCCCTCCTCATATTGCGTTTATTCATCGTAGTACCATCCTTTCAAGGCTTCGCGCAGCATTTTGCGGGCGCGGGACAGGCGAGCGGTGACAGTCGAGACATCCACATGTAAAACGTCTGCGATTTCGCGCGCTTTGAGTTCTTGATAATAGTACAAGATGATCACTTCACGGTAAGGACGGGATAGCGCGAGAATCGCGCGCGGCAAGGTGTCATCCACCTGCGGATCATCCGTAGCGGCAAAGAGCGTATCCAATTCTTCAGCAGGGGCACGGCGCCGTTTCCAAGGAGAACGAAGATAGCTTTTGCATACGTTAATTGCAATGCGGGTGATCCAAGTGGTTTCACTGCCTTTGCCATGGAACGTATCCGCTTTACGCCATGCTCGCAGCAGCGTTTCCTGTACCGCGTCTTCGGCCAGATGCACGTCTTTCAGATAAAGCGTGCACAGACGCAGCAGGCGGTCGCCCCAATCATCGAGCAGGCGTGCAAAGCCGTCCTCGTCCTGCAGATACGAGAGCGTTTTGGTTTGGTTCGGTTCCACAGCGGCTTCACATCCTTTCCAATCATTTGACGCATAGAGAAGGGGAATTACTGCAAAAAAATAGAGGCTTTTTGAAAAGCCTCCATTGAAGATGCGGTCCATTACCCGTAATCAGCTGGCTCACTGGTCAGCACATCGTAATAGTACCAACGCTCGCTATCATCATCCACGAAAAAGTAGAGGCCAAGCGGATTTTCTGTTCGGTCGCCCGTGATACGGCCGATATATCTGCCGCCTTCGGCCTCGCCAACTGGAGTAATTTGTGCAACCGAAGCTGGGTGCATAATTAGCAGGTACAGAGGTAGTACTACGAGGAGCGGCGTATAGAACACCAGCAGTAGGATGAAAGTATTCTGAATTCTGCTGCGTGCAGAACGCGGCTGCATTGGCCGACGGAAAGGAAGTATATGGTATAGCCAGGCGGAGATACCGATCAGCCCCAGCAGACACAGATACCAGACGCTCGGTTGATACCAAACATACCAGCCGCCGTATGCAAGTGCCAAATAGGCGATCGCAGTACACAGCAAAAGCAATAGCGCGCCTGCCCAGCGGGGTGAGCGGTCGGGGGGATCGCGCTCGATATACTCGACGGCGACTAATGGAATCAGCAATGTTATTGCGCCATAAATCCACAGATAGACCGGGTTGACGTTGAGTGCGCCGTCATAGGCGTAATTGAGCCAAGTGGCAAGGCTGCTTGTCGCCAGCCAGGAAGCGATGGCCAGCACGGCCAGAACGGGGGTGGAAAGTTGCTTTTTCATCTCTATCCCACCTTTCAGAAAGGCAAACGGGCAAAGCCTTGCGGCTTTGCCCATTTTATCATCCTGCGCCGCAAGGCGCTATTTAATTAAAAGACGATTACGCCTCTGCCTTAATCTTCTTGAGCTTGGCAAAGCGCGGCAGGCCGTTCACCTTCGGGCCGACATTCTCGCCGGCGATCAGCGGCATAGCATATTCGACGAACTTTTCGGTTACGCCGTTACCTTCCTCGTTGATCCAGTCGCGCGGAACCTTCTTCTCGGTGTTAGCAACCTCAGAGAGCGGGAGCAGCTCGATTTCGCATTTGTAGCCGTTCGCGTCACGGGTGCACTTGAAGCCCGGCATGTAGTCGGTCTTGCCAGCAACAGCGTTCTCAACGGCAGCCTTACCGGACATGTAGGACTCGTCTACGTCGGTCTTGGAAGCACAGTGCGCCGCGCAGCGCTGGAGCAGAGAAAGCTCAATGCCGCGCACTTTACAGCCGATCTCATTCTTAACGGTGTCCGCCAGCATGGCAGCCAAGCCGCCCAGCTGTGCGTGACCGAAGCCGTCGGTCGCAGAGGTCTTGGCCTCGGAAACGAAGGAGCCGTCTGCATAGTGGATACCCTCGGAAACCGCAACCAGGCAGTTGCCCTTTTCTGCATAGATGCGCTTTACGTCTGCCAGGAACTTCTGCATGTCGAAGTCGGTCTCGGGCAGATAAATCAGGTCCGGACCTGCGCCCATCGCGGTTGCCAGACCAGCTGCGCCAGCCAGCCAGCCGGCATGACGGCCCATGATTTCAACGACGCAAACCATGCCGGTGTCATAAACGCGCGCATCCTGATAGATTTCCATGCAGGAGGTAGCGATATACTTAGCGGCGGAAGCAAAGCCCGGGCAGTGGTCAGTGCCAAAGAGGTCGTTATCGATGGTCTTCGGAATACCCATGACACGGCACTCATAGCCAGACTTCATCATATACTTGGAAACCTTGTTGCAGGTATCCATGGAGTCGTTGCCGCCGTTATAGAAGAAATAGCGGATGTCATATTTCTTGAAGATTTCAAGGATACGCTTGTAATCGGTGTCATCCACATCCGGATCGGCCAGCTTATAGCGGCAGGAGCCGAGGGCCGAGGACGGGGTGTAGCGCAGCAGCGCGAGCTCGTCGCGGTCTTCCTTGTCAATGTCGTACAACTCGTCGTTCAGCAGGCCCTTGATGCCATGTGACATGCCGAATACGCGGGTAATGGACGGATTGTCCAGCGCGGTCTCCAACGCGCCGAGCACGGAAGAATTGATGACCGAAGTCGGGCCGCCCGACTGGCCGATGACGCAAGCGCCTTTCAGTTCACTCATAATGATAAACCTCCTAACAAATTAAAATACAGGGTTTGTCCACTGCATTTTCTTGCAATATAAGGTTATCATAAAACCGCTTCAAAATCAATGCAAAACAAAATTTTTTGCATACAGCCGCACATTTTAGGCACAAAAGCAAAAAATGGGTGCAATTTCGCTGATTGTAGGTTTGTCAAACATATTGGACAGTGAACTCTAAAGGAGAAAGCCAACCTAGAGGCCTCATGGGAAAGTTGTTGGAACGGCGGTTATGGACAGCAAGCTGCTTGGAA
>NZ_JBQKJP010000067.1:0-10136 GCF_052117205.1 Candidatus Agathobaculum pullicola
TGAGGTCACCGCTGTCAATTTGGGTATTCGGCACAAGCTGATCCGTCCCTACACGCCCCGCCACAACGGCAAGGTGGAGCGTAGTCACAGGGAGGATCAAAAGCGTTTCTAATCTTCCCACTGCTTTTACTCCCTCCAAGACTTCACAAGACAGCTTGCCGTCCATAACCGCCGCTCCAACAACTTTCCCATGAGGCACTGTTTATCTTTCATCCAAGCTGCCCCATACAAGCAGATCCTCAATCAAATCGCGAGCTCTCTCGATTGCCTGAAACATCTCCGGTGAAATCATATTGCCCGCTTCGCCAGATAATGCACGTAGCACGCGGTCAAAGCAGTCCGGCGTGTCTCGATACTTCCGAAGATATAAATTGCAGCGTATTGCAGCATGCACCAGTTGCGCACCAATCGGCAGGGTGACCGGCTCCTGTGTCGCAGGATATCCTGTCCCATCATAATTTTTATGGTGCCAGCGCATAACATCCGCACAGAGTTTGACAAACGGATGCGACTTTTCACTTTCCAGCAATGTACAGCCCAATTCCGTATGCCGCATATAAGCTGTACGCCCCGGCTCCGGTTGCTCTGCTCCCAAAGCGATAACATCATCCGGCAAACCAATCAAGCCGATATCGCAGATCCGTGCGGCTTGCTGCACATATGCTGCCTGCAATTCTGTCAGGCTCCCGCTCGGATGCTCTAAACGCCACGCAGCAGCCAACCGTTCTGTTAAGCGCGGAATCATCGGGCTGGGTGTCGGCTGAACGCCGGTGCGGTATGCGCATAGTGCGGATATTTTTTTGCACCAGCCGTCAACAAGCTGCTGTGCTTGTTCTGCCGATAGCGGATCTGGCAAGACATTGAGTAAAGAGATGGCCGCTTCCTCGTAAAGTTTCTCTTTTTCAGGCGTTTCTATCTCGGTTACACCACGCTGATCCAGAATTGTTGCTTTTTTCGGCCAAGCAGAACGCACAATGCTGCATACCCGCTCCTGCACGGAATGTGGATCGACTGGTTTGACCAAAAAATCCACCGCACCATACTCCACGCCGTTCATTACGTTATCTTTGCTTGCATCCGACGTAATCAGAATGATCGGCAGCTGCGTCGTCAGCGCATTGGTTTGCAAACGGTGCAGCAGCGTAAACCCCGCCCCCCTACGGCCCAGACAAATATCCACCAGAGCCGCACAAATCCGCTCGGCATTCTTATGTATAAAGGAAAGCGCCTGATTAGCCTCCTGACAACATTCCACCCGAAACATACCTTTGAATATTTCATTTAAAATGGCCAAATCCAGTTCTGAGTCATCTACAATCAACAGCGTGTCTCGTATCATATGCTTTGCCCCCAACTTTCATCTTATCAATCTGCCAAGGCTTCATCCATCCGCCGCAAAAGTTCGGATAATTTTTCACTTTCCACCTCAGCCTCTCGAAGCAAGCCTTTCAGCTTACGCATATGCTTGAAGCCAGAAGTACGGTACTCTACCAGAATAGCTTGTACACACTCGGCTACATTCTCTGCGGACAGGTTGGCCGCCGTCCCTTTGAGCGTATGTACCAGCATATAAAATATCTCGTCATCTTCCTGCTGCAGCGCCGTCCGAATTTCTCTAAAGCGAAGCACGTCCGGCAGACGGCGAACAAACTTCAAAAACAAGGCGGTGTTGCCCATAAAGCGCGCGATTGCCTTTTGCGTATCAATGCCGGCGTCATCCAATCTTTTCAGAAAAACAGTTTGATCCATGATATTGCTTCTCCCTCGCAACGTATTCTCCATGAAGCAGGAAACGCTTTCATTATACCGCAGAAAGGCAAAGCGAGCAAGCCCATAGGAAAAAGCCGAAAATTTCTTCATCCGTGTTGTGTTTCTTCCTGCATCAGAGAATTGACAAATACGTGTCGGTGCCCCATACTGGCAATGGAGTATAAACCGAAGGGAGAAAATAAATGAAGTACCACAAGGCAAAGAATCGCACCTCTCTACACATATTATGGCTCAATATCGTGTTTTTGCTGTTTTTTGCTATGTTAACCATCTTCAGCCTGTATATGATGCGCGAAAGGCTGCTGCAAAACGCACAGCAGTTCGGCACTTCTTTAACCCAAAATTACGCCGCCGAGGAGCAAAACCACATTGATACCTATCGCGCTGTGATGAATCTCGGCACACAATACCTCGAGCAAATGACCGAAAACAACGCCAGTGCGCAGCAAGTCCAAGCATGGATTAAAGACTTTTTTAGCAAAATGCCGCAGGTGCTCGCGAGCGATTCTGTGGATTTATATGCGGTAGTCGAAGGACGTATCGTTTCCGCCAAGCCTTGGGACGGTGACGTCTCGTATGATTTTCGGCAGACGGATTGGTACCGTATGGCAATAGAAGCAGACGGCGAGGTGATTTTTACCGCCGCCGCTCCTGACGTGGTCACAGGAAAACAGGTCATCACCATTGCGCAGAAAGCGCATAACTCCGATAACATGCTGCTGTTTGATGTGTTCCCAGAGGATTTCCACACGGACGACGATATGCCGTCCCTGCCGGAAGGCAGTTCCTACTATTTATGCGATCAAACGGGTACGCTGCTGTATGCGCACCAGCCCCTTTCCCATGAGGCCACCCAACTACAGCTTTATGTAAGCGATCTTGTGCAGCGCATTGACAAGGGAGCGCTTGACCCGCATCATGCCAGCATCATCGGGCTAGACGGCAATCCATGCGGCGTCTACTACTACCGGATGAGCAACGGCTGGATGACGATTTTGACCATCCCGTTCCGCACAGTACTGCATGAGTTGACCGGTATTTACCGCCTTTTTCTGCTGCTCTCTTCCCTGTTTCTGGTTGCCGCTATACTGCTCTCCATACGAGACTACCGTTTGAACTGCAAAATACGCCGCACGGATGATACTGTACGCGCACTCGGAAACCTGTATTATGCAATTTATCGGGTCAATTATAAAACAGGAAATTATGAGGTCATAAAATGCGCAAGCGATACCCGCAGTCAAATCAGCTCAACGGGCCGCTATTCGGATTTATTGCACACGATGCAAACTGTCGTTGCGCATAGCACCTACGAGGAATTCGTCAGCAGCTTTGCTCTGGAAAATATCCAGCGATTGGTACATGACCAAGTAACGGAATTCGGAGGAGATTATCTGCGCCGTTTTGAAGACGGTGAGCGCTGGGTCAATGTCAGCATCCTATTTGACAAAGCGTTTGCACAAGATGAAGTCGTGCTGGCCTTTCGCGAGGTAAATCAGGAAAAGACCCGACAACTCGAGCAACTTGAGCTGCTGCAAAACGCATTGGAAGCCTCTCGACGGAGCGAGGAAGATAAAAACGCATTCTTCAGCAACATGTCTCATGATATGCGCACACCGCTCAATGCCATTATCGGCCTGTCCGAGTTGGCGCAGCGAAATCTTGGCAACCAGAGCAAGCTGAAAACACTGCTGGAAAAAATCCTGTTTGCCGGTCAGCAATTGCTCCATCTTGTCAACAATGTGCTGGAAATTTCCCGCATGGAGCACGGCCACCTTTCTGTCGATTATCATCCGATAGATCTGCGGCAATGTGTCGAAGACTGTGTCGAAATCTTTCGTCATCAAGCAAAAAAGGAAAACAAGAATCTCTCTCTTATCTGTGATTTGCGCCACAGCATGGTATTGGGCGATGCTTTGCGCATCAGTCAAATTCTAAACAATCTGCTGTCCAATGCCTTTAAGTACAGCACACCCGGTGCCTCCATCACCGTCCGGCTGAACGAAAACAATTCTGACAAGCACAGCAGCTATGTGCTTTCCGTGCAGGATACCGGCATTGGAATGTCCCAAGAATTCCTTCAGCATATTTTCGAGCCCTACGCACGGGAAACCCGTTTTAGCGCACGATCTGTGGTCGGCACCGGATTGGGCATGGCAATTGTCCACAGCTTGGTCAAACGCATGGATGGTGAAATTCGCGTTGCAAGTGAATTGGGGCACGGCAGTACGTTCACCGTTACGCTCCCACTACAGATCGTCGCAGACTCGCAAACCATCGCCAGCAGTACAAAACCGGCAGAATTGCCTCCGCAAACGAAATCAGCCACGTTTGACTTACGCGGCAAAAAGCTGCTGATCGCAGAGGATAATGCGATCAATATGGAAATCGCAACCGAAATTCTATCGATGCACGACGTTGATGTTGTCCAAGCATGGGATGGTCAGCAAGCCGTGGATATTTTTTCCGCTTCACAGCCGCATGAGTTTGACATCATCTTGATGGACATGCAGATGCCGAATATGGACGGCTGTCAGGCTGCACATACCATCCGCATGTTAGACCGTGCAGATGCGGCGACCATTCCGATCATTGCTGTTACTGCAAATGCCTTTCCGGAGGATATTGCGAAAACGCAAGCCGCCGGCATGAACGCCCACATTGTCAAACCCATTGATTTCGCAGCTTTGTGTCAGCTACTACAAACTCTGATCTGAAAACCGTGTGTTCTGCAATCAAAAAGGGACGGCAAAACCGTCCCTTTTTATCATTCCTTTTGATTGCGAATACGCTCGGCTGCAAGCAGAATACCGGCTTTTCCCGAAGAGTAAGTCAAACCGCCCTGCATATAGCACACATATGGCTCACGCATGGGTGCATCCGCAGACAGTTCAATTGACGCGCCCTGCACAAACGCACCTGCCGCCATAATAACCGGATCGTCATACCCCGGCATCGCCCACGGCTCCGGTGTGACGAACGAATCGACCGGCGCGCCAGCCTGAATCCCCTCACAAAACCGGCACAGCGGCTCCGGCGCGCCAAACGCAATTGTCTGGATAATATCATACCGCGGCTCCTCCGCCTTGGGGCTGACCTCATAGCCCAGCAGTTCCATGACTTTGGCGCAAAAAATTGCGGTTTTCAGCGCTTGCGCCGTGGTATGCGGCGCCATAAACAGACCCTGATACAACAGACGGTTCTGTCCTAACGTGCAGCCACATTCGCCGCCAATGCCCGGTGCGGTCAGCCTATAAGAAGCATTTTCCACCAGATCCGCGCGTCCTGCAATATAGCCGCCCGTAGGAGCTAAACCACCGCCCGGATTTTTAATCAGCGAACCTGCAATTAAATCCGCACCCACCTGAGTCGGCTCAATCTCCTCGACAAACTCGCCATAACAGTTGTCCACCATGATGGCAGCTTGCGGATTGACAGTGCGGACAGTCTTGCAAATCTCCCCTATCTCTGCACAAGATAGTGTTTTGCGCACCGCATAGCCGCGACTACGCTGGATAAATACCAATTTCACACTCTGATCCTGTGCCGCCTGCGCGATAGCGGGCAAATCGGGCTGGCCGTTTACCAAATCCACCTGCTTATAGCCAATCCCATAATTTTTCATGCTGCCGCAGTAGTCGCCTGTGATGGTGTTTTGCAGCGTATCATACGCAGAGCCGGTCACCGAAAGCACGGTATCCCCTGACTTGACTGCGGAGAACATTGCGCAGGACAGCGCATGGGTTCCGTTAACAAAACCAATACGCACCAACGCTGCTTCCGTACCAAAAATATCCGCGTAGATGCGGTCAAGCGTATCCCGCCCATGGTCATCATAACCATAACCGGTCGTTCCCGCAAACAAATTGTCCGACACCCGGTTTTTCGCAAATGCTGCAAGAACTTTTTCCGTATTTCTATCACACACCTGTTCGATCCGCGCAAAATACGGCATGATTTCGCGCTCGGCCTGTTGACCGAGCGCGCGAATTTCTTCGGATATTTGTAACTTATTCATCATTCTGTGTGTTTTCTCCCAATAGCATTTGACCGTTTGGCAACGTAAACAGTGTTTCCTCCGGCTGCTCGGTTTTCAGATTACTCACCACAACCTGACGCGCCAGAGTATCGCCCTGATAGAAGGAAGCCTGCTTCAGCAAGCCGGAGGCTGCGGAGACATAATACACGCACCGGTAGCCTTCCCGCTCAAACTCCACCATGATACATGGCTCGTTTTCCATATCCTGCCGACCTGCGCTCGACAGAACCAGACCTTCATCCAATACATCCTCATACGTGGGCAGCATCGCCGCAGCATCATCTGTAAATTCGCCCCATGTCCCCTTATAAAAGGTGGTGCTGCCATTCTCCCATGTATATACCACATCTCCCACGTGCATCAACGTGCTTTGCACCGCTCCCGTTTCGGCCAGCCAATCGATACGAACCAAGTTATCCCGCATGTACTGATGACAGCGAAGCGTAGACGATCCACCGGTATAATACAGCGTATTCTCGATAACACAGCTGTACGCCTCCGGACGTGCCAAAGACGCGATTACTTTTTGCGCGTTGTCCGGTCCAATTGTAACGTCTGCCACGCTTTGTGCGGTGAGCATCTGACTCCCGGAACTGACGGTTGGTGCATTTTCCGATCCGCTTTGCAACACGATACCGGTATCCTTACGATGCAGCATACCGGATGAAAGCACATAGCTCAAAAAAAGCAGCACTACCAGCACCGCCGCGCCGATTGCCGCAAGCATTGGCGTGGACAGGTTTTTATACGGCTTCATGGTGCGAACGGAGCCGGTCCATCCGACCGCAAGCCGAAATAGTGTTCGATCGACTGCAAAATACGTTCTGAAGTCTTGCCGTCGCCATACGGATTGACCGCATGCGCCATCGCCGCATATTCATTCGGATTGTCAAACAGCTCACGTGCCAAACGGACAATATTCTGCTGCTCCACGCCTGCCAGTTTGACCGTTCCTGCCTCAATAGCCTCCGGACGCTCGGTTTCACGACGCAGAACAAGCACCGGTTTACCCAAACTGGGTGCCTCTTCCTGCAAGCCGCCCGAATCGGTCATAATCAGGTAGCAGCGCGCCATCAGATTGTGCATCTCGTCCACTGCCAGCGGATGGATCAGATGCACGCGCTCGTTTCCTCCCAAAAACTTTTCCGCCGTTTCACGCACATACGGGCTAAGGTGCACCGGGTACACAAAGTGCACATCCGGATACGCCGCAGACAGCTCCGCAATCGCACGGCAAATGTTTTCCATCGGCTCACCGTAGTTCTCACGACGGTGCGCAGTCACGAGCACCACGCGATTGTTTTCAAAATCCAGCGTTTTGAGTTGTTCATCCCGGAACTCAAAATCCGGCTGAACAGTAATATGGATTGCATCGACAACCGTGTTGCCGACCACACTTACCCCCTCCGTAATGGCTTCGCGCGCAAGATTGTCTCGATTGCGCGGCGTCGGCGCAAAGTGCAGCGTCGCAATCTGGCCTGTCAGCTTTCGATTCATTTCCTCCGGAAACGGGGAGTATTTGTCATATGTGCGCAGCCCGGCCTCCACATGGCCCACCGGAATTTTATGATAAAACGCGGCAAGCGCACCAGCAAACGTTGTAGAGGTATCACCATGCACAAGCACGATATCCGGCTTAGCCTGCTCCATCACCTCATCCAGACCATGCAGACTCTTTTCCGTGATCAGCGCCAGCGTCTGACGCGGCTGCATGATATTGAGGTCATAGTCCGGCTTAATATGAAAAATATCCAGCACCTGGTCCAGCATCTCACGGTGCTGCGCCGTTACGCACACGATCGACTCTGTATTCTCATTCCGCTCCAGCGCATGCACCAGCGGCGCCATTTTGATGGCCTCCGGACGTGTACCGAATACTGTCATCACCTTAATTTTGCTCATGCTTGTTATCCTCCTGTGCCGCGTTCTCTGTTACGTCACTCTGCGCGGTCAAATCCTGTTCTTCCTCATCATACGTCGCGTCCTCCTGCTCGGCAGAATGCTTTGCCCAGTGCTCTGCACCGTAAATGATGCAGGCACCTACCAAAATTGCCACCAGCACCGCCAGCAACAGGACAATCGCCTTCACCTCGCCCGACGAGGTCAGCACCACCGCCGTCAAACCAAGGGTTGCACTGATGGCATACAAAATCGCAACTGCTTGCTTCTGGTTAAATCCCATGTCAATCAGTTTATGATGCACATGCCCGCGATCCGGGCTCATCGGGCTACGCCCCGACGCCACACGACGGATAATCGCGTTGGCCGTATCGAAAATCGGCAGGCCAAGAATCAAAAACGGCACCGCGAACGAAATGACAGCATAAAACTTAAACAATCCCATAATGGATACCGTTGCTAACATGTACCCTAAAAAGGTCGATCCGGTATCTCCCATAAAAATCTTAGCGGGATTGAGGTTATACGGCATAAAACCGATACACGCACCTGACAGTGCCGCCATTGTCACTGCAATTGTCATATTGCCGGTTAAAAGCGCAACTGCGAGCATGGTAATCGCTGCAATTGAGGATACGCCAACCGCAAGGCCATCCAAGCCATCGATCAGATTGACCGCATTGGTGATGCCAACAATCCAAATAATCGTAATCGGAATCGCCAGAATACCCAAATGAAAATACGGCGTATCCGAAAACGGGTTTACATTGGTAAACAGCTTGATCTGCAAATCGCCAACACAGACCGGAATAGCTGCGGCAACAATCTGCACCACAAATTTCAGCTTTGCTCCCAGCGCCAACACATCGTCAAAAATGCCCAGCGCGACAATCATGGATGCACCCAGCAACACGCAAAGCATGGTTTGATCCAGCTCTCCAAAAATCAGGATAGAAGCCAGAAAGCCACCGAATATTGCCAGACCGCCCAAACGAGGAATCGGTTTCTTGTGCATACGGCGGCTATCCTTCGGCACATCAATCGCACCCACCTTATGGGCAAACCGCTTGACCGGTGGTGTGAAAAAATAAGATAATACACCCGCCACAATAAATGCAGCTATGATCACACCGCTTACAATATATTCAGGCATTATTTTTTCCCCTTAAAGACGGTATTCAGCGTCCCACAAAGCCAACCTTCCGGTAAACCTTGCTCAGCGTCTTGCGCGCTAAATAAGACGCTTTCTGCGCGCCCTCAGTATAGACCTGCTCCAGATAATCCTTGTTGCGCAGCAAATCCTCAGTCTTTTCACGAATCGGACGCAGCAGCTCCACCACTGCTTCACCAACTGCCGGCTTGAGTTCACCATAACCCTTGCCTGCAAATTCCGCCTCTACTTCTGCAATGGTCTTACCAGTGGCTACGGAGTAAATCTGAATCAGATTGGACACACCTGGCTTTCCGGCCGGATCCATCACAATACGGGAGTCCGAATCGGTAACCGCGCGCTTAAACTTGCGCATGATGTCCTCTGGTTTGTCCATCAGCAGAATATATCCGTTGGGATTTTCATCCGACTTGCTCATTTTTTTCTCCGGATCGGACAGACTCATGATCTTTGCGCCCTCTCCGGTCTTGGGGTAGAGGCCTTCCGGAATCGTGAAGGTTTCCGGAAACAGGCCGTTAAAACGGTTTGCAATATTACGACAAAGCTCAATATGCTGACTCTGATCCACGCCGACCGGAACCAGATTGGTCTGGTACAGCAGAATGTCCGCCGCCATCAGCACCGGATAGGTAAACAGGCCGACGTTGACATTATCCGCATGCTTTGCGGATTTATCCTTAAACTGCGTCATGCGGGATGCTTCTCCAAACATGGTAAAGCAATTGAGCACCCAAGCTAACTCCGCATGAGCTGGAACATGGCTCTGGATAAACAAAATGCTCTTTTCTGGGTCCAATCCGCAGGCAAGATACTGCGCCAACACTTCCAACGTTGCACGGCGCAGAGCTGCCGGGTCCTGTCGAACCGTAATCGCGTGCATATCAACCACACAGTAGATGCAGTTGTAATCCTCCTGCAAAAGAGGAAAATTGCGAATTGCGCCAAGATAATTACCCAATGTCAGCTTACCGGAGGGCTGCACACCGGAAAAAATTGTTTGCTTCTGGTTTTCGCTCATAGATATGACTTCCCTTACTCAATGGATTGTGATTCTTTCGTACGAAGCAAACCACCCCATACATATCAATAATCATACCATATTTCCCGTTTTCATGCAATGAATTTTATTGTTCTCCCCTTGCTTTGTCTGTAGGTTTGTCAAACATATTGGACAGAGAACTCTAAGGGAGAAAACCAACCTAGAGGCCTCATGGGAAAGTTGTTGGAGTGGCGATTATGGATAGCGAGCTGCTTGGC
>NZ_JBQKJP010000068.1:0-9772 GCF_052117205.1 Candidatus Agathobaculum pullicola
TTCACAAAGCAGCTTGCTGTCCATAACCGCTGCTCCAATAACTTTCCCATGAGGCCTCTGGGTTGGCTTTCCCCTTTAGAGTTCTCTGTCCAATATGTTTGACAAACCTACATTCTTTGGCAGATAAAATGCACAAAATGAATAAATATACATATAATAAAATATTTATAAATTATTCTTGCCAAACGATGGCATAGGGAGTATAATGAAACAGTCGAAAAAATGATAGGTATGGAGGTCAAGAGAAATGGAAAAGAAATATAACAAGGTTGTTCTGGCATACTCTGGCGGTTTGGATACGTCGGTGCTGATTCCATGGCTGAAGGAGCATTACGGCTGCGAGGTTATTGCGGTGTCCGGTAACGTCGGTCAGGCGGGAGAATTGGAGGGCCTGGAAGAGAAGGCGCTCAAGACCGGTGCGTCCAAGCTGTACATTGAGGATTTGACCAAAGAGTTCGTTGATGATTATATCATCCCGACCATGAAGGCTGGCGCTACTTATGAGCAGTACCTGCTGGGTACTTCGTTTGCTCGTCCGATCATCGCCAAGCGCATTGTCGAGATTGCGCTCAAGGAAGGCGCAGATGCCATCTGCCACGGTTGCACGGGTAAGGGTAATGATCAGGTGCGCTTTGAACTGGCAATTCATGCGTTTGCGCCGCAAATGGATATTATCGCGCCGTGGCGGTTCTGGGAACTGAACAGCCGCGATAAGGAGATTGCTTACGCGGAAGCTCACAACATCCCGCTCAAGATTAACAAGGAAACCAATTATTCCAAGGATAAGAATCTGTGGCACCTGAGCCACGAGGGTCTCGACCTCGAGTTACCTTCTAACGAGGCGCCGATTAATCGGCCGGGCTTCCTTGAGTTGGGTGTGTCGCCCGAGCAGGCACCCGATAAGCCGACCTACGTCACCATTCACTTTGAACAAGGCGTTCCGACTGCAGTAGATGGCGAAGAAATGGATTCGGTTGCTATCATTGAAAAGCTCAACAAGATCGGTGGCGAGAACGGCGTCGGTATTCTGGACATTGTTGAAAATCGTCTGGTTGGCATGAAGAGCCGCGGCGTGTATGAAACTCCGGGCGGTGCGGTGCTGTATGCGGCGCATCAGAAGCTCGAGGAGATTACGCTGGATAAGGAGACCGCGCACTATAAGGCGCAGGTTGCAATGAAGTTTGGCGAGCTGGTATATAACGGTCAGTGGTACACCCCGCTGCGCAAGGCGCTTTCCGCATTCGTGGACTCCACACAGGAGACCGTTACCGGCGATGTGAAGCTCAAGCTGTATAAGGGTAACATCATTCCGGCATCGGTCACCTCGCCGTACAGCCTGTATTCTGAGGATATGGCGACCTTCAATGAGGATGACTGCTACGATCAAGCGGATTCCGCAGGCTTTATCAACCTGTTTGGTCTGCCGCTCAAGGTGCGTGCACTGAACGACCAGATCCTGTATAAAAAGACCGGAAAGCATTTCCCGTCGGTAGAGAAGTAATTCAATGTTGTGGGGCGGCATGTCCGGATGTGCCGCCCTGCGGGTGTTTTGTGAGGTAACGGAATATGGCAAAATTATGGGCAGGCCGGTTTCAGAAAGAAACCGATCTGGTGGTAAACGATTTTAACTCGTCCATCCTGTTTGACTGCCGGTTATATAAAGAGGATATAGCAGGTTCTATCGCGCATGCCACGATGCTGGGCAAGCAGGGGATCATTGAGGAACACGAGGCTGAGAAAATCGTTGAAGGCTTGAAAGGTATTCTCAAGGACATTGAGGATGGTAAGGTAGAGTTCTCGCTCGATTACGAGGACATTCACATGAACATTGAGCAGCTGCTCACTGAGCGTATCGGCGATACTGGTAAGCGCCTTCATACCGGCCGTTCGAGAAACGATCAGGTCGCGCTTGACATGCGTATGTATGTCAAAAGTGAGATACAAGAGATTATTTCCATGATCTGCACGTTCATGAAAGCGTTGTGCAAAAAAAGCCGCGAAAATCTGGATGCGGTTATGCCTGGCTATACACACTTGCAGCGTGCGCAGCCGACTACGTTTGCGCATTACATGATGGCATATGCCAATATGCTCAAGCGGGACATCGGTCGTTTGCAGGACTGCTTGGAACGAATGGATGAGATGCCGCTCGGCTCCGGTGCTTTGGCATCCACTACTTATCCGATCGACCGTGAGTTTGTTCGTCAGCAGCTTGGCTTTGCCCGCCTGACTGACAACTCGCTTGACGGTGTTTCCGACCGTGATTACTGTGTTGAGCTGCTTTCAGCACTATCGATTTTGATGATGCACCTGTCACGTCTGTCCGAGGAGATTATCTCGTGGTGCTCGTGGGAGTTCAAGTTTATCGAGTTGGACGATGCTTACTCCACCGGCTCTTCTATTATGCCGCAAAAGAAAAATCCGGACGTATGTGAACTGATTCGCGGCAAGACCGGTCGCGTGTACGGTGCGCTGACCACGATGCTAACCGTGCTCAAAGGATTACCGCTTGCATACAATAAGGATATGCAGGAGGATAAGGAGGCCGTATTTGGCGCAATCGACACAGTCAAGCAGTGCCTTGAGGTGTTTACACCTATGTTCTCCACTATGACGCTGCGCCGGGATAATATGCGTAAGGCGGCGTCCGGCGGCTTTATCAATGCAACTGACTGTGCGGACTATCTGACCAAGAAGGGTATGCCGTTCCGTGACGCATATAAGACGGTCGGGCGATTGGTCAATCAGTGCATCAAGGCGGATGAAACGCTCGAAACCATGACCATGCGCGACTTTGCCGCGATTTCTGATAAGTTTGGTGATGATATTTACGATGCGCTTGATCTGCGTACCTGTGTGGCAGGGCGAAAAGTGATTGGCGGCCCTGCACCGCAGGAGGTTACCCGCCAGATCGACAAGATCGAAAACTTCGTCGCGGAGGTAGAGGGCGATGAAGCCTAAAGTATATATTGACGGCAAAGAGGGGACAACCGGTCTGCAGATTTACGATCGCCTGTCCAAGCGGGATGATATTGAACTGCTGCTGATTGATGAGGAGAAGCGCAAGGATACGGATGAGCGCCGCAAGTTCTTAAATGCTGCGGATATTGTGTTTTTATGTTTGCCGGATGCTGCGGCGAAAGAGGCGGTTTCACTGATTGAGAATCAGGATACCCGTGTCATTGATGCTTCCACCGCGCATCGTACCAATCCGGACTGGGATTATGGCTTTGCCGAGTTATCCAAAGCGCATCGTGTGGCGATTGAGAGCTCCAAGCGGGTTGCCAACCCCGGTTGCCATGCGAGCGGATTTATTTCCTCAGTGTATCCATTGGTCGCGCATGATGTTGTGCCTGCGGATTTTGCGTTCACCTGTTCATCCTTGACTGGGTATTCCGGCGGCGGTAAAAAAATGATTGCCGAATATGAAGATGTAGGTCGAGATCCGAAACATGATTCCGAACGTATCTACGGTTTGAATCTGCGCCACAAGCATCTGCCTGAAATGGAATACGTCTGTGGACTGATGCAGGCACCGGTGTTTGTGCCGGTAGTAGGCGACTTTTATCAGGGCATGGCAACAACGATCATGCTGCCCGGACTGGATGCAAAGCGCGTTCATGAGGCACTGTCAAAGCATTACGAAGGGCAGAAGTTGGTCACAGTGGCACCGCTCGGCGGCGATGCGCCGGTGATTTATGCCAATACGCTTGCTGGCCATGACAGCCTGCGGTTAATTGTGTGCGGGCATGAAGAACAGACCATCGTCACCGCGCTGTTTGACAATCTCGGCAAGGGAGCGTCGGGTGCAGCGGTGCAGAATATGAATATTATGCTCGGACTCGAAGAAACGGCCGGGCTCACACTGTAATTATCCTGACTGCGCTATGCGTAAAGGAGAAATGAAACGATGAAAATTATAGAAGGCGGCGTGTGCGCCGCACAGGGCTTTACTGCGGGCAGCATTCGCTGCGGCATCAAGGAGGGTCGCGTAAGCGATGACACTGCCATTATCTTCAGCGCGTGCGAATGTACCGCTGCGGCGACCTATACCATGAACCGCGTTAAGGCAGCGCCGGTTTATGTAACCATGGAACATCTGGAAAACGGTGTGGCACGTGCGATTATCGCGAATGCGGGTAACGCCAATGCTTGTGCGCCGGACGGCATGGAAAATGCTCGCCGGATGGCGAAGGCGGCGTCGGAGTTGCTCGGTATAGACGAGGGGGACGTTGTCGTTGCGTCCACTGGTGTCATTGGTCAGCGGCTGCCGATTGAGTGCATCGAAGAGCATCTGCCGGAAATCCAGCTGGAAGGGAACGGATCCGAGAAGGCAAATCTCGCCATTATGACAACCGATACACGTACCAAGACTGCGGCGGTTGAGTTTACCATCGGCGGCAAAACTTGCCGTATTGGCGGCATCTGTAAGGGCAGCGGCATGATTCACCCGAATATGGGTACCATGTTGTCTTTTATCACGACGGACTGCGCCATAACGCATGAAATGCTGACCGAGGCTTTGCAGGAAAATGTGCGCAAGACATATAACCGCGTTACGGTTGACGGTGACACATCAACCAATGATATGTGTGTTGTGCTGGCCAATGGTATGGCGGGCAATGCACTGATTGACTGGCAGGATGAGGACTATCAGGCGTTCTGCAAGGCGCTGAACGAAGTCAATACGCGCTTGGCGCGTCAGATTGCGGCGGACGGCGAGGGCGCGACCAAGCTGGTTTCCTGTACAGTGAGCGGCTCGCGCTCGGAAGAGGCGGCAGAGCGTCTGGCCAAGGCGGTTGTTGGGTCGAATCTGGTCAAGGCGGCTATGTTCGGCGCGGACGCTAACTGGGGGCGTGTGCTGTGCGCGATGGGTTACTCCAAGGCACCGTTCCGTCCGGAATACGTTACGGTCGCTTTTTCCTCTGCTGTCGGCAGTGTTACAGTATGTAAAAAGGGCGAGGCAGTCGATTTTGATGAGGATATCGCTAAAAAGATCCTGTCTGAAAATGAAGTCGTGATTGCAGTCAATGTAAATGAAGGCGACGACTGTGCGACAGCGTGGGGCTGTGACCTGACCTATGATTATGTCAAGATCAATGGTGATTACCGCACCTGATAAATTCAGAAGATAAAGGAAAGAGACAAGATGGACACACAACTTGATGCAGAGCTGAAAGCCAAGATACTGGTGGAAGCACTGCCATATATCCAGAAATATTACGGCCAGACTGTTGTGGTGAAATACGGCGGCAACGCTATGATCAATGAAGAACTGAAGGACGCAGTCATTCACGATCTGGTGCTCCTCAATCTGGTCGGTGTCAAAGTGGTCGTGGTGCACGGCGGCGGGCCGGAGATTTCTGAAATGCTCAAAAAGATCGGCAAGGAATCTCGTTTTGTCAACGGCCTGCGTTACACGGACCGGGAAACGATGGATATTGTGCAGATGGTGCTTTGCGGCAAAGTCAACAAAGACCTTGTAACGCTGCTCGAAAAGGCAGGCGGTCGCGGCATCGGTCTGGGCGGTATGGATGGCGGCATGTTTCAGGCCAAGCGCCTGACCGACCGCACCGGTACAGATTATGGTTATGTAGGAGATATCGTAGATGTGAATCCGGCGCCGGTTATCGATGTGCTCGAACAAGGGTATATTCCGGTTGTTTCGACGGTAGCGCAAGGCATTGACGACGAGACAAACTACAACATCAATGCGGATACCGCAGCTTGCAAGCTCGCGGTGGCGCTGGGCGCGAAAAAACTCATTTTGTTGACCGATGTGCGCGGTTTGATGCTCGATCCGGATGATGAATCGACGCTGCTGACCAACCTTAAGGTTTCCGAGGTGCCGCGTCTGATGCGTGACGGAATTATCAAAGGCGGCATGATTCCGAAGGTCGATTGCTGCGTGGAAGCAGTTCGTAAGGGTGTGGATCAGGCAAATATTCAGGACGGTCGTGTCAAGCATTCTATTTTGATTGAATTGCTGTCCAAGGTGGGCGTTGGCACGATGTTTCAGTGAGAAAGAAGCGAAATAAATGACATATCAAGAACTCAAGGCTGAGGAAAATCAATATGTGATGAATACCTACGGCCGTTTTCCGATTGCACTGGATCATGGTGAGGGTGCGACTGTATGGGATGTGGAAGGCAAGAAGTACATTGACCTGGCTTCGGGTATCGGCGTCAACTGCATGGGGTATAACAACCCGAAGATTATTGATGCCATCACCCAGCAGGCACATAAGCTGATTCATGTGTCTAATCTGTTCACCACTGCACCGATGGTGCAGGTTGCCAAAAAACTGGTGGAAAAGACACATCTGAATGGAAAAGTGTTTTTTGCCAACTCGGGCGCAGAGGCGAATGAAGGCGCTATCAAGCTTGCGCGTAAGTATTCGTATGATAAGTACGGAGAAGGACGTTATAAGATTGTTACGCTCATCAATTCGTTTCATGGGCGCACTGTGACTACGCTCAAGGCGACGGGGCAGGATCGGTTTCATAAATACTTTTTTCCATTTACCGAAGGCTTTGATTATGCTGTAGCAAACGATTTTGATTCTGTGCGCAAAAAGGTCGACGACATGACCTGCGCGGTGATGATGGAGCTTATTCAGGGCGAAGGCGGTGTGCTGCCGCTTGACCCGGATTTTGTCAAACAGGTTGAAGCGCTGTGCCGTGAAAAGGATTTACTCCTTATTATTGACGAGGTACAGACTGGCATCGGCCGCACAGGCAGCCTGTTTTGTTTCCAGCAGTACGGTATTCGACCGGATGTAGTGACCATGGCCAAAGGCCTTGGTGGTGGTATGCCGATAGGTGCGGTGCTGGCGGCGGAAAGCTGTTCAAAGGTTTTAACACCTGGTACGCACGCAACTACCTTTGGGGGTACGCCGATTGTATGCGCGGCGGCAAATGCTGTGCTCGATACCGTTGGAGACGGGCAATTTTTAACTCAGGTACGCGAGAAGGGAGAATACCTGAAAAACGGGATTCTGTCACTTGGTTCTTCCAATATCCGAGGCGTGCGCGGCATGGGTCTCATGTTAGGCATCATCGTGGACGAAGGAAAACATACGGCTTTTGCCAATCAACTGATTGAAAAAGGCGTGCTGGCGATTACGGCTGGTAAAAATGCCGTTCGTCTGCTGCCTCCGCTGACCATTTCCAAGGAAGAGATGGACGAAGCGCTCGATATTATGAAAGAGGTGTTTTGATTGAAGCATTTACTCAAGCTGCTGGATTGTTCAACGGAGGAGATCGTTGGTCTGCTCGATCTGGCCGATCAGCTGAAGTACGAAAAAAAGCATAATATTTCCCATCGCCATTTGGAAGGAAAGAGTCTCGGCATGATCTTCCAGAAGTCTTCCACGCGTACGCGTGTCTCATTCGAGACCGGCATGTACCAGCTGGGCGGACAGGCGCTGTTTTTGTCCAACCGTGATTTGCAGATCGGCCGCGGTGAGCCGGTACAGGATACTGCCCGTGTGCTCAGCCGCTATCTGGATGGTATCATGATTCGTACCTATGCGCAGAAGGAAGTCGAGGATTTGGCCAACTATGGTTCGATTCCGGTTATCAATGGCTTGACCGATTTTTGTCATCCGTGTCAGGTGCTGGCGGATCTGATGACCATTCGTGAGAAGTTTGCAGTGCTTGATGGAATTAAGATGTGTTATATCGGCGATGGTAATAATATGGCCAATTCGTTGATTGTAGGGGGACTGAAGACCGGCATGAAGGTGTCTATTGCAACACCGGAAGGCTATCGGCCGCACGAAGAGGTCATGGCATTTGCCAATGGCAATCCGGATTTCTCCATTACGGATGATCCGATGAAGGCAGCAGAAAATGCAGATGTAGTTATCACCGATACCTGGGCGTCCATGGGTATGGAGGCAGAGAAGGAAGTCCGCATGAAGGCGTTTGAGGGCTATCAGGTCAACGATGAGCTGCTGGCTGCGGCAAAGCCCGGATGTATGGTGCAGCACTGTCTGCCGGCTTATCGTGAGCAGGAGATCACCACGAAGGTGTTTGAAGCACATGCGGATGAGATTTTTGAAGAAGCGGAAAACCGTCTGCATGCGCAGAAAGCCGTTATGGTCTGGCTCATGGGCAATCAGGAAGTATAAATATAGCTCGCCAAAGCAGCAGACGAGGGAGGGGCAGGATGCTCCTCCCTTGTTTGTGTGAGGTCGGTGCGGTTGCGATGGGGGTAACAGATTGAGCGCGAAACAAATTGATTTTGCCAAAGGGAGCGTGCGTAAAAGTACATTGGCAGTGGCAGCGCCGATGCTGATAGCGCAGGCACTGAATCTACTGTATAATATCGTAGACAGAATTTATATCGGAAAAATTCCGGGACAGGGAACAATCGCGTTGGCAGCGCTGGGCATCAGTTTCCCGGTGATTACGTTGGTGACAGCGTTTGCCAATCTATTTGGATTAGGAGGTGCGCCGCTCTGCTCCATTGCACGTGGGCAGAAGGATGAAGCAGGCGCATGCAAGGTGATGACCAATGCCTATTTCATGCTGATTGTAACAGGGCTTGTGATCACCGTTCTGGGGATTGCATTGCATAAGCCGATTTTATATCTGTTTGGTGCAAGTGACGCGACCTACCCCTATGCTGCGCCCTATATGATTATTTATCTGCTGGGCACGGTTTTTGTGATGACTTCACTTGGACTCAATCCATATATCAATAGTCAGGGGTTTGCGCGCATTGGCATGCTGACGGTATTACTCGGCGCTGTATCCAACATTGTGCTGGATCCGGTGTTTATTTTTGCGTTTCGCATGGGTGTGCGCGGTGCGGCCGTGGCAACAATTTTATCGCAATTGCTGTCGGCTATTTGGGTTTTGCGTTTTTTAACCGGACGAAAAGCAGAATTAACCATGTCCTTCCGCGGCTTTCGGCCGGATTTTGAATGTATCCGCAAAATTGCGCTTTTGGGAACAGCCAGTTTTGTGATGTCGTTTACCGATTGCTTGGTACAGGTGGCTAGTAATGCAACGCTACGTCAGTTTGGCGGGGATATTTATATCAGCGTGATGACGGTTATCAATTCTGTGCGTCAAATTGCCCAGACACCGGTGATGGCGATTTCGGATGGCGCTTCTCCCATAATTAGCTATAACTATGGTGCGCATGCGCTTGCGCGAGTACGTGATGCCATTCGCTTTATGACGCAGCTTTCGTTTGGATACACAATGCTTATATGGGGGCTGGTATCTGCCTTTCCGATGTTTTTTATTAAAATATTCAATCATGAAACTGAATTGATTACACTGGCGGTTCCGGCGCTGCACATTTACTTTTTCGGTTTTGTCATGATGGCGTTTCAGTTTTCCGGACAATGTGTATTTAAGTCGCTCAATAGGCCGCATTTGGCAATCTTTTTTTCTTTGTTGCGTAAGGCTGTGATAGTGGTTCCTTTGACTTTGTGGCTGCCGCATGTAGGCGGATTAGGTGTCAACGGAGTATTCATAGCAGAGCCAATTTCCAACCTAATCGGAGGCCTGCTGTGTTATTTTACGATGCGTATCACGGTAATGAGGAAGTTGAGACGTGATTCGGTATGATAATCTATTACGAGAAGACAATATGGTGATGTAGCTTTGTCACTATCGCCTATATCATGAAAAAACATGAGAGAATGTAGGTTTGTCAAACATATTGGACAGTGAACTCTAAAGGAGAAAGCCAACCTAGAGGCCTCATGGGAAAGTTGTTGGAACGGCGGTTATGGACAGCAAGCTGCTTGGA